>JAOTZF010000168.1 GCA_029861485.1 Thermoleophilia bacterium
TCACGAGGCGACCGATGTCGCGGGTCTCGATGCTCCAGCAGACGTTGCCCTGCAGCGACTCGCCAGGGGCGATGCTGCGCTGGGGCAGGGCGTTCGGAATCGTGCCGCAGCTCGCCTTGTCGCTGAAGGAGGTCTCGGGCCTGCCAGACGAGCCCAGCGCCGCGAACGAAAGCTCACGTGCGGTCGAGCTGCCGTTGAGGATCGCCACGTTGACGATATGGAACTGGCGTCCCACCGGAGGCGGCGGATTGTCGGGATCGGCTGCCATTACGATGGCGTTGGCATTCTCGGCGATGGAGTTGATCCGCGCCTCCACTCCGCCGAACGCTCGCCCGGTGGCATCCTGCTTCAGAGCCGCGCTCGCAGCAGGCCGAAGCACGCGCTCGCACGCGTTGACCACTCGCTCGAAGAAGTCGGCCACAGCGACGTCGCGGCCGGGTCCACAATTGACAGCGTCGCGCACCTTGTCGCGCGCCCGAACCTGATCACGCCCGGAGCCGCCCAGCAGGAGGTCGGCACCACCGCCACCGATGACGACATCGACGCCGCCAAGGCCGTTGACGGTGTCATTGCCGCCACCGCCGGAAAGGCGATCGGCGCCTGGGCCCCCGAGCAGCGTGTCCCTGCCTCGGGCGCCGAGCAACCGGTCGGCGCCACCGCCACCGTCGATCCGGTCACGCCCGGAACCGCCGTTCAGGACGTCGTTGCCAGCGGCGCCACGTAGCTGGTCGCGACCCTTGCCACCGCTCAGCACATCGTTCCCCGACTGTCCCAGCAGGACGTCCGCCCCAGGTCCGCCGAAGAGCCGGTCGCTGCCCTGACCGGCGTCGATGCGGTCGTTGCCCGCGTTGCCCGAGAGGCGGTCGTTGCCCTGCTGGCCGAACAACCGGTCGTTGCCATCGTCGGCGATCACCGTGTCGGGTCCGCCGCCAGCGCGGACGATGTCGCTTCCTCCCTGCGCCCGAATCAGGTCGGCAGACGAGGTTCCGGTGATGCTGTCCGGGCCGGAGGTGCCGGTCACGAGCACACCCAGCGCCACCGCGCCGCCCAGCAGGAAGGTCGCCGCCAGAGCGAGGGACGAGAAGATGAGGCGACCTGTCGAGCGAGTAGTCATGAATTGCCCAGATGCCATAGCCGGGCTCGGCATACTAGCCCGGTAGGAGGATCGGTTCTCAGCAGGCTAGTCGCCTGGTGTTATCGCCCGATAGATTCCGAGAATGTAAGGGTGAAGCAGCACGCGTACGCGCGGGCTCAGATCCGTGGTGAGACAGGCCGGAGGAAAGCCTGGTCCTCGAAGAGGCGGCGGTTGGCCGCCGTGCCGCCCTCGCCCGCTCCTTCTCGATGCTTTTCACCTCGCTCGACGGCGACGGGCAGCCCTCCCAGGAGTTCCGAACCCTGCTGCTCCAGGAGCTGGCCGAGCGGGGCGTGCTGGCCACCCTCGCTGATGGGTCTGCTTCTCACACGGACCGGAAGAGGTCTCGCAGACGGTCGAGGCGTTCGATGGCGCCCCTCGGCGTTTGCCGCGCCGCACCTGACAATGGCGTGGAGGGCTGCCTGGAGGGCCGGCCCTCGAAGGTGGTCAACCGCTGCTACAACTGAACGGCGCCGCTCCGGTGCGGGCATTCTTGGCGTAAATCGCCAGAACTGCAACGCGCGATGCGTTCTTGTTGCCCTGGTGGGGGGTGTCTGGTCTGCTCGCGAGGGGGGATGTCGGAGTGCCCGGAGCCCCGGCGATGACCAGGAGGACAGCAAGTGCAGAAACGACGTACGAAGGTGCTGTCGGCGGTTGCCGTCGCCACCGCGCTCGGGGCGACCGCGGTCTACGCGGGCACCGGTAGCGCCGGCACGACGCCCACCTTCCTGTGCAATGGCGCCCCGGCGACGATCGTGGGCACCAACGCCGCGGATCTCCTCGAGGGGACCGGCGGGACCGACGTAATCGTCGCACTGGCCGGCAACGACACCGTTGTGGGCAACGGCGGCAATGACACGATCTGCCTGGGGGATGGCGATGACATCGGCTTCGGCAACGACGGCGCCGACACGATCGTCGGCGAGGTCGGTAACGACAGCCTGCGGGGTGGCCCCGGCAACGACACCCTCGAGGGCGGTGCGGGCAACGACACCGGCGACGGCGCTGACGGCAACGATTCGATGAACCTCGGCGTCGGCGACGACATCGGCCGCGGCGGGGTAGGCAACGACTCGATCCGGGGCGGCGCCGGTAAGGACCGAATCATCGGAGACGCAGGAGCCGATAGCCTGCAGGGTGGCGCCGGAGCGGACACCATCGGCGGCAAGGCCGGAAACGACGTGCTTCGCGGAGGCTCCGGGAACGACCGGCTCAACGGCGACTCGGGCAGCGACCGAATCGGCGGAGACAGCGGCGCTGACACCCTCTTTGGCAGCACGGGAGCCGACATCGTGAGCGGTGGCTTCGGCAGGGACTCCATCTTCGGTGGCCGGGGGAACGACCGGCTGCGCGGCCAGGGTCAGGCCGACACCGTCCGCGGCGGCATCGGCAACGACCGCATCTGGGGCGGCGAGGCATCGGACAGGCTGTTCGGCGCGACCGGCAACGACCAGGTCCGCGGCGGCGTCGGCAACGACCGCATCTGGGCCGGCGGAGGCCAGGACCTGATGTGGGGTCAGCTGGGCAACGACCGTTTGGATGGCGGGGCGGGCCGCGACACCGCGCGCGGCGGCAGAGGCAACGACATCTGCCTGCGGTCGGAGGTGCGGATCTCCTGTTAGGTGCCCGAAGGGTGTGAGGCGCTAGAAGGCTCGCGCCTTCCCGCCTCGCGTCCATCAGCGACCACATCGGGTCGCAAGCCGGCGAAGTGATCTTCGAGCAGCGCCGCCGAGCGCGAGATGTCGAACTCGGCGGCCAACGCTGGCACTCCCCGGCTCATCGCTCTTGAGCTCGGCCGAGAAGTATTTCGGATCGACACCACGTGAACGACCCGCAGCTTGTTCCATTGCTCCGGAGCGCTGCTTCTCGTGAGTTGGCTGCGGGCTAAGTCGCTGATGCAGACGACGAGATCGGCACGCGACCTTTTCCCTCAGCCGATGCGCTCTCGCGGCCGAGAACTCAGTCTCGAGCAGGCGCCACAGCGCGCCGCGAAGGCCCCCGGTGCTGAGACTGAGCGACGGGCCCCGTGCGGCGAAGCAGCGCCTCGGCGAGCGAGGGCTCGCGTGTGATCCACGGCGACTCGCCCAGGCGCGACCGGAAGGATGCTGATCGTCGCCATCGCTTCCTCCCGGTCGGCAGCGGTCAGCAACTCAGCGGTGCCGGTGGCCCGCACGAAGAGGGAATGGATGCCTAGGCCCCGTTTCTCGGAGGGCGGCAATCTCGCGCTGGATGAAGGTGTGGGAGATCGCCGGGTAGCGACGTTAGCGGCGCACCGAGGATGCGCGATCGCTGCCCCTTTGGCGGGCGATTACGGCTAGAGCCAGCCGTTGGTGACGAGGGACTCCGCGATCTGAACCGCGTTCGTGGCGGCGCCCTTGCGCAGGTTGTCGCCGACGACCCACATCGCCAGCCCGCGCGGGTGTGAGGAATCGTCCCGAATGCGCCCTACGAACACCTCGTCGCGCCCGGTTGCCTCGCGCGGCAGCGGGTAGCGGTTGGCCTGCGGCTCGTCGACGAGCACCAGGCCGGGGGCCGCCATGAGCAGGCGCCTGGCCCGATCGGCGTCGAGCTTCTCGCTGGTCTCGATCTGAACGGAGATCGAATGGGCCTGCATCACCGGCACGCGTACACATGTCGCGCTCAGGGCCAGGTCGGGCAGTCCGAGTATCTTGCGAGTCTCGTTCATGACCTTGATCTCTTCGCCGGTGTAGCCGTTGTCGTCGAACACGTCGATGTGCGGCAGGACGTTGAATGCGATCGGGTGCGGATAGACCGACGGCTCCGGCTCGTTTCCGGCCAGGTAGCCGGCGGTCTGGGCGCGCAACTCCTCCACGGCAGCAGCTCCGGTACCGCTCACCGACTGGTAGCTGGACAGCACGACCCGCTCGAGTCCGACGACGTCGGCGAGCGGCTTCAGGGCAACGACGAGCGGCGCGGCGACGCAGTTCGGATTCGCGACGATACCGCTGTGCCGCTTGAGATCCGCCTCGTTGACCTCGGGCACCACCAGCGGCACCGCAGGATCCATGCGGTACGCCGAGGAGTTGTCGATCACCACCGCGCCGGCTTCCACCGCGGCGGGCGCGAACTCTCGGCTCCTCGAGCCTCCCGCAGAGAAGAGCGCGATCTGAACGCCCTCGAACGCATCCGGGGTCAGCTCACGAACGGCGAAGGGCTTGCCGAGGTATTCCAGCTCTCGCCCGGCGGTCTTGGCGGAGGCGAGCGGTACCAAATTGGTGACGGGAAAGCCG
>JAOTZF010000169.1 GCA_029861485.1 Thermoleophilia bacterium
GCGGTGAGCAGCCCGGGGTCGACTATTTCATCACGCCCGATCGCGACGCCGACCTGTCGGCGGTCGTGCGACCGCGTACCCATCCCTTGCTTTGCGGGGTGGATACCGCCAACGGCCGGCGCCAGGTCTGGTGCACCTTCAGTCCCGACCAGGTCGACCTGGACTACAGCAATCCGGACGTGATGCTCGAGATCCTGCGGGTGATCAACGGGTATCTGACAGCGGGCAGCAGGTTCCTGCGCCTGGATGCGGTGGCCTACCTCTGGAAGGAGCTCGGGACCGATTGCATCCACCTGCCGCAAACCCACGCGGTAGTTCGCCTGCTTCGCACACTGCTCGAGTGGCGGGAACCGCGGGCGTTGCTGGTCACCGAGACCAACGTGCCGAACCGCGAGAACCTGACCTACTTCGGCAATCGGAACGAAGCGCACGCGATCTACAACTTCAGCCTGCCGCCGCTGATCATCGACGCGCTGCTGCGCGGCAGCGCCGGCAACCTTCAGGCGTGGATGATGAGCATGCCGCCGGCGCCGCGCGGCTGCACCTACCTCAACTTCATCGCCTCTCACGACGGCATCGGCCTCAGGCCGGCCGAGGGAATCCTCGCCACCGAGGAGTGCGACGCGATGATCGCGACCATCGCGCGCGGCGGTGGCCTCGTGAGCTCTCACGCCACGACCAGCGGACCTCAGCCGTACGAGCTCAACGTGTCCTTGTTCGACGCCCTCTCGGAGACTCACTCGGGGCCCGACGAGTGGCACATCGAGCGCTTCCTGTGTGCCCACACGATCATGCTGGCCCTCGAGGGCATTCCCGCGATCTACTTCCACAGCTTCCTGGGGAGCTCGAACGACGCGGAGGCCGTCTCCGAGACCGGCCGATACCGCGAGATCAATCGGCGGCGACTCGACTATCCCGAGGTGGCGGCGGCCCTCGGCGACGAGGGGCATCGCTCCGCGCGGATTCTCGGCGAGCTGTGCCGGCGCGTTCGCGTGCGCACCGCTCAGCCTGCGTTCCACCCCAACGCCACCCAGTTCACCCTGCAGCTCGTTCCGTCGGTGTTCGCGTTCTGGCGGCAGAGCATCGATCGCGACCAGAGCATCTTCGCGCTGAACAACGTGAGCGCAGATCCTCAAGAGGTTGCCCTGAGCGATTTGAACCTCATCAGCACCGACTCCTGGCGGGATCTGCTGGCCCATGAGCCGACCCCCCAGTTGCTCGAGGACGGTCACATCGAGCTCGGGCCCTATCAGGCGGTCTGGCTCACCAACCGGTAGCGCTCAGGCGTTGTCGGCTTCGACCGCGGTCACGATGCGCTCGAAGACGTCGGGCACGGCGCTCTCCACCCGCGACCAGCTCGGGATGAACGGGGTCTCCATGGGGTTGGTCAGGAATTGGTCGCCCGCCCGCATGATCGACTGGCTGAACAGCTCGACCGCGCTCTCCTCCTCGTGGTGGTCGATCTCGAGCCCATTGATCACGGCGTCGTTGTGGTACCGGTCCACCAGGTCGAGGGCCGCCCGGTAGTAGCTGGCCTTCAGGGTGCGGAATACCTCGGGCGAGAACACCGTGCCGTCGATGGCGAGCTTGCGGAAGAAGGCCTTGGCGATGTCCGTGCTCATGCGGTTGAGTCCGCTCTCGGGGTCGGACGCCGAGAGGTTCTGGTGCTTGTGGTCGTAGTTGCCCGCGATATCCACCTGGCACACGCGCTCCGGCGAGTAGTACCGGTAGATCTCCGACAGCACGCCGATCTCCAGGCCCCAGTCGCTGGGGATGCGGACGGAGCGCACCGCTGAGTCGCGTAGGGCGAACTCGCCGGCCAAGGGGTAGCGGAAGCTGTCGATGAACCGCAGGTAGGGGCTCGGCCCGATTGTGGAGCTCAGGGCCCGGATGAGCGGGGTTACCAGCAGCCGCGCGACCCGTCCACGCAAGCGGCCCTCTGCCACGCGGAAGTAGTAGCCCTTGCAGAAGGAGTAGCCGAACGTGGGGTGGGCCAGCGGGTAGAGCAGTTGGGCGACGATCCGCCGGTGGTAGGTGAGGATGTCGCAATCGTGCAACGCCACCAGCTGCGCCCGGCCGCTCGCCAGGAAGTAGCCCAGGCAGTACCAGACGTTGCGTCCCTTGCCGGCTTCGGCGGGCGACAGACCATGGTCCTTCAAGGTCTCGTCGATCTGGCGCATGCGCACGCCGTCGTTCCAGAGCAGCCTGTGCCGTTGAGGCAGCCTGCCGAAGAACTCTCGGGCGTGTTCGAACTGCTGCTTGTCGGCGCGATCGAGGCCGATAATGACCTCGTCCAGGTACGGGACCTCCGCGATCTGATCCAGGATCGGGCCGAGCGCCGGGCCCTCCAGCTCGGCGAACAGACACGGGAGCACCAGCGCCATCGGGCGGTCGGCACTCCAGTTGCTGAGCTCCCTCTCCAGATCGGCGGTCGGTCGACTGCCGAGGTTGTGCAGCGTCGCGATGCTGCCGTTTTGGAAGAAGTCGCCCATGTGGTGGCCCTAGGGCCGGGGAGATCCTAGGGGTTGGTCTTCCGGCCGGGAGAAGGACCCGGGGGCTCATCGCTTGCGTAATCGATTCCACGGCCGGCCGTTCGTCGCCGGCGAGGGCACTCCTTGTGGGCCTCAGGCCGGCTTCGCGGCGATCGCGAAGAGCTTGGAGAAGTGGTACTCGAAGCCGTTTGGTCCCGCTTGGGCCAGCATCGCCTCGCGGATCCGGCGCTGATGCCCCTCCAGCTCATCGGTGTCCATGCCCTCGCTGAGATGGCTCGCGACGACCCGCATCCGCTCGAGGAAGTCGTCGACCGGCGTCTGCCGAAACCGGCGCTCGATCCACACGTCGATCGCCTTCAGACCCGCACTGTCCAGAAAGCCGTGCATCTGCCGCTCGCTGGTCGGCGCCGTGTCATAGAGCGCCGGCCAATGGGCGGGCACGGGCGGATCGATGCTCTCAAGCAGCTGGCGGTATTCGGCCTCGACCCCCTCGCCGCCGGCGAGCACCGCCAGCAGCCCACCCGGGCGAAGTCGGGCGGCCATCTCTCGGACCGCGCCCGCCTTGTCGGCAAACCAGTGCATGGCCATGGTGCAGATCACGGCGTCCGCGCTCTCGGGCTCCACCGGCATGTTCATGACGTCGGCTTCGATGAGGTCGATCTCGACGTCGTCGAGCTTCTGGGCGTGTTCGCGGAAGACGTCGAGCATGCCGCTGGCGGGGTCGACCCCGATCACCCTCCGCGGGCCGAAACGGGCGATGAACGTGAGCGCGGACCAACCCGTGCCACATCCCACGTCGAGGAGCTCGGAATAGTCGCGCTCGGGCAGCGCCGCGACCAGGCGCCGGACGCCGTCCAGGTTGTATCGAACGGCCCCCTCGTAGTCGGACGCCGACTCGGTGAATCCCGCCGCTACCTGCTGGGCGCGAGCTCGGGCAGATTCCTCCACGCGTGCCTCCTCACTGGCCGCCGGTCGGTGGTTAGCCGTGCGGAGGGTACCGCGCTAGCCGCCGGTCAGGATCGCGAATCCCGTGCGGAAGTAGTCGAGCGCCGCCTGGGGTTGGTCGTCGGCCGCGAGCAGCTCGTCGTAGCTCATAGCGCCCCCGTTGAAGGCCTCGTCGTTCCAGAACGGGTTGGCCCGGTCGATCTCACCCCAGGCGCCGACGTAAAGGTAGGGCTCGGGGTGGGCGTCGTCGCCGGGCGAGGCGCCGTAGCTCGCCCTTTGTCCTGCGTCGGCGCTGCCGAGCTCAACGGCGGGATCGAAGTGCTCGGCCCACAGCTGCACGCGGCCGACGTCGTGTTCCGGGCCGCCATTGAGGCGGAGCTCTTCCAGCACCGAGTAGGCGAAGCCGAACCAGTCGCCGAGCCCCGCGGCGGTTTGCTCGCTGACCTCGAGCGGCTGATCCCCGTCGACGGGCGGCGGTGAATCGAACCTCTCGGCCTTGCCCGGGTCGTATGCGATACCCGCAAAGGACGCCGCGGCGTTGAGAGTCGTGATCGGCTCGCTGCGCACACTGCCCGCCTGCTGGTGGACGAGCTGCGTACCTTCCACCCGCAGCTGCTCGTCGTTGCCGTAGAAGGGCGTGCCGAACCCTCGGTGCGTGTACCTCAGGGCGATCTTGCCGTTCGCCTGCTCGCGGACCGTCGAGAGCACGTGGAAGCCGACTCGGTGGAAGTCGGCCCGCTCGGCGGCGAAGTTCGCCGGCACGGGCTGCAGGCGTCGGTGCGCGCCTAGCCAGTGCTCGGCGGCATAGTCGGCGAGTTCCGGATGCTCGTCGACGTACTCGCTCCACGTCGTGGTTCCCGAGCTGACCGGAGAGATCACATCCGCACGCGCGCCGGTCGGGTCGGTGGGGTCGTCGGCGTAC
>JAOTZF010000170.1 GCA_029861485.1 Thermoleophilia bacterium
GCGCCGCTGGTCGACGACGAGTTCGAGGTCTTCGCCCAACGAGCCAGTGCGAGCGCGACTACGCTCGGTGGGCGTGTTCGTGTCTCGCACATGGGATCGGATGGCGGCGCGGCATTCAGCGCCGGGCCGCCGTCGCTCGCCTACAACACGAACGGGAACGAGTACCTGGTGGCCTGGTCGGGCGACGACGACACGGCGCCGCTGGTCGACGACGAGCTCGAGGTCTACGCCCAGCGACTCAGCTCCGCGGGCACAGAGATCGGCCGCGACACCCGCATCTCGGCCATGGGTCCCGACGGCAGCATCACCTACGGTGCGCTACGGCCCGCGGTGGGCTACAACGCCGCCGCCGACCACTACCTGGTCGCCTGGCACGGCGACGACGACACCGCGCCGCTGGTCGACGACGAGTTCGAGGTCTATGCGCGTCCGGTCAGCGGCAGCACCGGCTCGCCCGCCCTGGCGAATTGCGCCACGCCGCCCACCATTCGGCCATCGGGCGGTGGCCGTGCACCGGTGCTGAGCCCCGCTCAGCTCAAGATCAACCAGCGCATCGGAGCAGCCGCCATTCGCCGGGCCAACGCGATTCAGCAGTGGTTGGACGCCGGAATCGTCGGTGCCGACCTGTGCGGCGGCTCGCTACCACCGGCCGAACTCCATCCGGGGATCGGCTTCGAGATCGACGTGCTGCGCCCGCTGGCCACGAAGGCCGCCCCTCGGCCGTTGGTCATCCCGCGAGCGGCGGGCTCGGCGAGCGCGAGCTTCGACGTGACCGCCGCTCAGATGCGAATCAATCAGCGGGTCTACGCGGCGGCGGTTCGCCGGGCGAACGCCTTGAGGAAGCGCGCCCGCGAGCTAACCGGCGGGGACCTCAAGGACGGCACGCTCACCCGCGACCGGCTGCGCCAAGACCTCACCATCACCGCGCTGACTCCCGCGAGCGTCACGACTCCGGCATCGACGACGAAGCTTGCCGAGCCGACTCCCGACGGCGCGAGGTTCACGCTCACTGCGCGGCAGCTGAAGATCAACCAGCGGATCGCCGCAGCCGCGGTCCGGCGTACCAACGAGATCCGCGTACTGCTCGGCGCCGGCTTGAGCGGTGACAACTTCGTCGACGGCTCGATATCGGCGGTCGATCTGGCCCCCGAGTAGTCGGCCGCATCAGTCGACCTTGATGGTCCGGCGCCGACCTGGAGCGCCGGTGCCGCCGCCCGTGCGCCGAGCGACCACCTGCACATGTCGCGGTGGCAGCCGGAGCTCGCCGCTGGCGATGGGTGCCCACCGGGGCGCAGCGATCCAATCCGGAGCGGGAGTGACGCAAAGGACGAGGTGTCGTAGGTTCTTGTGGCGCCCGCCCAGCAATCCCGCGACCTGGGAGAATCAGTGAGCAGCTTCGAGACGACTGTGCCGCTACGCCTGACGCCGGGCTCTAAGAGCCTCGATCGCCAGGCGGAGCTGCCACCTCACGGCGACACGATCGATTTCGGCATGCATGGTGCCGTCGCCGATCACTACAAGGCGGTGCCGCAGAATCCGCTGCCCTCCACTCTGGACTACCTCACCGCGTCCATCGGCGGCTGCCTGATCGGGACCTTCGCCGGTTCGCTCATGCGCGCCCGGGTTCCGGTATCACCCGAGACGCTGAGGGGAGACTCGATCGGCTACGTCGAGTCCGACGAGGACGGCGTGCTCGTGCTCAAGCGGGTCACGGTCAGATACCGGCTGGAGCTTCCCGAAGAGCACCGCGAGGCAGCCGAGGAGGTGCTCGCGAAGCACGCCGGACGCTGCCCGAACGCTCGTAGCGTTTCGCCATCCATCGAGATCGTCACGGTACTCGAGATCACGAGCCCGGTCGCCGCCTAGCCGAGCCCCGGGACCTCCTTCCGAGGTGAGCCTCGTCGGCCGTCTCGTCGATTACGGGTTACCCGCGGCCCTCGCCGGTATCTCGAGGATGGCAGGCCATTGTCGAGGCGCCATCCTCGACGCATGATGTTCGACGATCGCTATGACGCAGGGCGCCGACTCGCCGCTGCGCTGAGGCCCTTCGCCATTGAGAAGCCCATCGTCTTCGGGGTGCCGCGAGGCGGAGTTCCCGTCGCCGCTGAGGTGGCCCTCGCGTTGAGCGCCCCACTCGACACGGTGACCGTCCGGAAGCTCGGTGCGCCTCAGAACCCCGAGCTCGCCGTGGGGGCGATCGCCGAAGGCGGCATCGCGGTCATCGACCAGGTGTTCGTGCGGGAGCTCCGCATCACCGATGCTGAGCTTCAGCAAACGATCGATCGGGAAGGACGTGAGATGCGGCGCCGACTCGAGCGTTTTCGCGATGAGCGTCCCGCACGAGACGTCGAGGGCGACACGGTTCTGATCGTCGATGACGGGCTTGCCACCGGTCTGACCGACTTGGCCGCGGTCCGTGCCCTTCGTGCGCGCGGGGCAGGTCGCATCGTGGTCGCCGTTCCGGTGGGCTCGCGCCAGGCGATCGCGCTGCTTGAAGAGGAGGCAGACGAGGTCGTGTGCCTGATGACGCCAACCGAGCTCTATGGCGTTGGCGCGTGGTACCGGGATTTCTCGCCCGTGCCGGACGAGGATGTTCTCCGCGAGCTGCGGCGTGCCGAGATGCCGAACCCGCCGGCCGCGGATCAGCCCCGGCAGGTGGAGATACCGGCCGGCCCGGTGCGGCTGGTGGGTGACCTTGCGGTGCCTGCCGATGCCTGCGGACTGGTCCTGTTCGCCCATGGAAGTGGCAGCAGCCGCCTCAGCACGAGGAATCGGCGAGTGGCGCGCGCGCTCAACGAGCTGGGCCTGGCCACCCTGCTCTTCGATCTGCTGACCGAGCGTGAGAGCCGCTCTCGGGAGCTCGTGTTCGACATACCGCTACTGGCCGACCGTCTCGAGTCTGCGACCAGGTGGGCGATCGATAACGACCAGACGCGCGGGCTCCCGATTGGCCTGTTTGGGGCATCCACCGGTGCGGCGGCCGCCCTTCGGGCCGCCGCGGACCTGGGGGAATCGGTGAAAGCCGTGGTATCGCGAGGCGGCCGACCCGACCTCGCCATCGATCGACTCCCAGAGGTCGAAGCACCGACCCTGCTGATCGTCGGCAGCAGAGATCGCGAGGTCCTCGAGTTGAATCGATACGCGGCGAGGCACCTGCGCTGCCCCACGCGGCTCTCGCTCGTCGAGGGCGCGCGGCATCTGTTCGAGGAGCCGGGCGCGTTGGAGGAGGTCGCTCGGCTGGCCGGTGACTGGTTCGCCACCCATCTGCCCGCGCGCTCGGTGGCGAATACGGACCGCGGCTGAGATACCGCGCCAACTCCTGCATCCGGTGATCCCGGTTCCGCGGGGCGCCACCGGGCTGCGAGGGGAAGTCCACACATCGCGATGCGTATTCCCCCGGGTGTGCGACCGACGTCCAAGCGGCCAGGCTGAGCGCGCGGCTCGATTGGTTGGCCGCGCCTGAAAAGCCGTCCGGAGGGCGAGTCTGTCGCCATCGCGGCGCATTGCGACGGAGGTGCACGATGGAAACGACGCTCCTGATTCGCTACAGAATCGACGACTTCGATCGCTTCAAGCCGGTATTCGACGATTTCGGAGCGAACCGGCGGGCGCACGGCGCGATCGGACACCGCCTTCTGCAGCTCGCGAACGATCCCCGCGAGATGGTGGTGATGGTGGACTTCCCCTCCCCAGAGGCCGCACAGGGGTTCCTCAATGACCCCGAGCGGGCTGATGCCCTGGTCCGGGCCGGGATCGATTCGGAGTCCGACCGGGCAGAGCCGCTCGAAGAGATCGAGCAGCTCGACTACTGAGCCAATTGCCCGGCATAGGGGCGGCGCGCGACGGCTGCCGCGCTCCGCGCTTTTGCCGCCGTTCGGTCTTAGCCCGCCTCGGAGCGGTCGAAGCGCTGAGCTACCGCTGAGCGGAACCAGGCCCTGCGTCGATGGGGCCTCAAGGTCGGCGTGGACTCACTCGCCGACTCTTCGGAGAGCTCGTCCTGGACTCCCTTGAGTCCGGGAACGAGGGAGATCTCCTGAACGAGCGCCTCGCTGGCACCCTCGGCAACCGGGCCGGCGATGGTCGCCACCCCGTCCCGGACGGTGACCTCCAGCGAATGGGCGTGGGTGGCCAGGTGGCCGAGTCTCGAGCGGACCCGCTCCCTGAGCACCTCGTCGGACGCCTCGCCCTCGTGCTCGGCCGACGCCCTGATATCGCTCATGACGCCGCGAGCCCGATTGGTGAGGTCTCGCGAGTGCGCGGCGACTGCATCTGATGCACCACGGCACTTGCTC
>JAOTZF010000171.1 GCA_029861485.1 Thermoleophilia bacterium
GTTCTTGCCCTCGTAGACGAACGCACCCAAGCCGAGCTCCTCGAACTCCGGTCGGTTCTCTTCGTCCACCTTCAGGTAGAGGACCTCATCGGCGATCAGCCCGAACATGAGGCCATCCAGGAAGATGCCGTACCCGCCGAACATCGAGCGCGCGTCGACCGGACCCATGGCCTGCAGCAGGTCGACGACGTGCTCGGCGAACTCCCGGCTCATCCCCGTCTCAGCGTCTCCTCGAGGCGCTTCTCGAACCACTCTCGCCACCCGTCGGGGACGTCCGGGCCGTGGAGCGCGCCTTGGAGGCCCTCGATGTCGTCGCGTCCCTGCACGTAGAGGCGATGCACCTCGGCGATGGTCGGGTTGCGTGGATCCCCGGCTTTCTCGAGGGTGATTCGGTCTCCGGCAGTGACCTCGCCCTCGGTGAGCACGCGCGCGTAGAAACCGGTTCGCCCCGCCTCGCGGAAGCGCGTCAGGAACCCTTGGTCGCCCATTCGCGCGCCCAGCTTGAAGCACGGCTCGCACGGCTCGCTGGCGGAGATCACGACGCCGCCGATCGCGAACTGGTCGCCGATCCGCACGTCCGAGATGCCGTCTCCGGACACCGTGAGGTTCTCGCCGAAGATGCCGCTCGGCACCTCGCGCCCGAGCTCGCCCTGCCACCAGTCGTAGTCGCCCTGGGCGTAGAGGTAGAGCGCCTTGTCGACGCCGCCGTGGACCGACAGGTCGGCTTGCTCGTCACCCTCGAGGCCGAGATGCGTGACCGCGACCGCTCCGTCGACGGGATCCTTCACGATCCCGCTCTGCACCATGCTACCCCGGTATGGGAGGGGTCTCGCGCGCCCGCGGCGCACCGCCAGCACGTGCCTATCCATCGGCAGCACGGGCTGCCTGGACGGCGCGCGCCAGCCATTCGCTGTGGCTGGGATTGACGCAAGCCGTGATGTACCGGTTTGTCGTCACATCGAGCGGATATCCCTCTAAGGGCACCCCCGGGGTGCTCACCGTAGCGCCACACTCGCTCGCGATCAGCTGCCCCGCGGCGACGTCTACCGACCGCGCTCCCGCCAGCCCGACCATGCCGTCCGCCCAGCCGGTTGCGACGGTGCACAGCGACAGGGCCAGCGCGCCGATCATCCGCAGGCGCAGGACACCCTCCAGGGCCACGGCCGCGGCCGCCATCCGATGCGGGTATGCGCCTTCGATCGCGACCAAGCGCAGACTGCGGCCCGTGTGGACTTTCGGCAGTCGCTGGCCGTTGAGCCACGCGCCGCGCCCCCGTTCGGCGGTGAACTCGTTGCCGGTCGCATAGTCGTGCACGAATCCCAGATACACGTCGCCCATCTCCGGGCCGTCAGCTACCGCTACCGAGGTTGCGAAGTAGGGAATGCCCCGCTTTGCGTTCAGGCTGCCGTCGATCGGGTCCACGGCCAGAAACGGAGTTCCGCCGCCCTCCAGGCTCGCTCGGCCGACCTCTTCACTGATGAGGGTAAGGCCGCCCTGCTCCTTGGCCGCGGCCGCGATCTGGGCGATCAGAAGATCCTCGGCGATCTGATCGATCGCCACCGTGCGGTCGCCTCCCGCGCCCTCGCCGACGACGCGCGAGCGGTCCTCCGGGGCCATCGACGCCGTCTGCGCGGTTATCTCGGCGCATGCGGTGCGAAAGCGTTGGAACCAAGCTGCAGCAGCTGCGCTCGGTGCCGCTCCCTCAGCCATCGCCGAGCGCGTGGAAGGCGATCCCGGTGAGCAGCTTGGGAAAGAAGTAGGTCGACTTCTGTGGCATCGTCTCGCCGGCTTCGGCGACGGCTGCCACCGCGTTCTTGGGCATGGAGCGGATGATCACCGCTGCCGCGGCGCCGCCGGAGCGCACCCGGTACCAGGCGTCTTGGGCGTCCTTGGTGTACGTCAGCAGCCCATCGTGAGCAAGCTTGGCCTGGTCCGCCGCGAAGCCCGGCACCAGCAGGTCACGCTCGAGCACGCGCACATCGAGTTGCTCGGCCGGAGAGGTGCCGGGCGCCGCCGGGCAGCAGAGCACGCCCGCATTCTCGGCGGTGACGAGGCCGAGGGCCGGCTGATCCGGCGGCGCGGCCTCCAGCAGCCGCAGCAAGTCGCCGAGATTCTCGGCGGGCGTTGTCGTGAACGCCGACTCCGCGAGGCCCGGCCTCCACTCGCCGAGCACGCGATGGGTCGGCAGAATCAGCAGGCCCGGATCGTGCAGCGAGGTGAGGCCCATCATCACGCGGTCATACGGCATCGGCCGGTCGGGGCCGCCGTTGGCGCGGCGCTCTTGGCGGTACGCCAGCGCCGTCTCATAACGGTGATGCCCGTCGGCGATCAGCACCCACCGGTCGGCCATCGCCTCGGTTACGGCCCGTAAAGCGGCGGGATCGTCGACTGGCCAGACGCGGTGCACGGTACCGTCGACGTCGGTGAGCTCCCCGAGTGGCTGCTGCGCGCCACCCGCGGCCTCCCACACCTCGCCCACCTCATCGGGATACAAGGAGAACACCGGCGAGAGATTCGTCTGCACCGCCCGAGTCAGTCGGAGGCGGTCCTCCTTCGGGCCGGCATGGGTGCGCTCGTGCGGCCGCACCACCCGACGCTCGTAGGGTTCCAATCCCACGGTGGCGACGATCGTGTTGCGCGTGTGCTCGCTTCCATCGTTCAAGCGGAAGGTCTGCGTCCACCCGACCATGATCGGCTCCGCAGCCTGTGCGATGGCACCCGCAGCCTTCCAGTCGGCGATCAGCTGGGACACCTCCTCGTAAGCGACCTGGGGCAGGATCAGGCGGACGGCGTTGTGATCCGACGCCGCCAGATAGCCTTCGCGCTGCTCGGGAGTGATGACGTCATAGGGGGGCGAGACCAGCTCGCCGAGCGGCCCGGCGACGCTTTGGTCGTACTGCAGGGCGCGAAACGGATGAACCTCAGCCACGGCCGCTGAGGCTACCATCGCCAGCCGTTTGGCAACCTACGATGAGAACGTATGTTGACGGGGCTAACGGAGGAACAAAAGCAGGCGGTCACTCACGCCGGAGGGCCCCTTCTGGTGCTCGCCGGGGCGGGCTCGGGCAAGACCGGCGTTCTCAGCCGCCGCCTGGCCTGGCTGGTCGGTGACAGGGGCGTCTCTCCGGCCGAGATCACCGCCTTGACCTACACCCGCGCGGCCGCCGAGGAGCTCCGTGGCCGCGCCGAGCAGCTGATTGGCGACCTTCACGAGACGCTCCGCGTTGGCACCTTCCACTCGTTCGCCGGCGAGCTCCTCCGGAGCCTCGGTGACGACGAGGGCGTGGAGCAGGTGGGCGAGGAGGTCCGGCGCATGATGCTGCTGGAGCACCTGCCGGAGCTCCGTCTGATCTCCCACGACCTTCGCGGCACGGGGGCGGTGCGGGTGGTCGGCGACTTCATCCGCCTGATCGACCGTTGCCGCGACGAGCTCGTCGACCCAGAGTCGTATCTGTCCTGGGCCCAGTCCGCGGAGCAGGACGCGCGTAGCCGGCAAGAGCGCGTGGCCGCCTTGCGGCAAATCGAGTTCGCCCGTGCTTTCGCAGCGCACGACAGGCTGCTCGAGGATCGGGGACAGGCCGACTTCGGCAAGGCCATCGAGAAGGCGCTCGACCGGTTGAGGGGCGACGAGGCTGCGCGTCTGAAGGCCGTCGAGCGGGCTCGCCACATCGTGGTCGACGAGTTCCAGGACGTGAACTTCGCGCTCTCGAAAGTGTTGAGCCTGCTCGGGCGCGCCGCCGAGTCGTTCGTCGCCGTCGGCGACGACGACCAGGCCATCTACCGCTTTCGCGGCGCCTCGACGCAGAACCTCCGCCACTTTCGTGAGGACTTCCCCGACTACCAGGAGATTCAGCTCACCGCCAACTTCCGCTCGCATCAGCGCATCCTCGACGCAGCCATGGCGGTGGTCGGTCGGATCGGCGATCGGGCGGAGAAGACAATCGTCTCCCGCGCTGAGGTCTCGGGCCCTGATCCGCGTTTCTGGGTCGCGCAGACGCCCGCGGCCCAGGCGAACGCCGTGGTCGCCGAGATCGCGCGTCTTGCCTCCGATGAGGACGTGCCCCTTTACGAGCAGGCCGTGGTGATGCGGGCGGTTCGCACGGAGTCCGCAGCGCTGACCGAGGCACTCGACGCGGCAGGCATCCCCTACCAGGTGCGCGGCGGCACCGGACTCTTCGAGCGTCGGGAGGCGCGTGAGGCTCTCGGCTGGTTGCGCCTCCTGGCCGATGCGTCGGACGCCCAGGCCCACCTT
>JAOTZF010000010.1 GCA_029861485.1 Thermoleophilia bacterium
ATCTGGACCTCGATGGCGTGCTCGCCCGGGTTGAGTCGCCGGGTCGAGGTGTGGCGAAAATGCTGGTTCTTGCGGATCTTCAGGCGCTCGCCGGGCACCAGCTCCCGCTCGGCCCACTTGAACACCTTAGGACCGAGAGAGCCGTCCTTGCGCCGATAGTGGACGGCATAGTCGATCAGCAGCGCCTGGTCTGTCGATGCGCCCGAGGCCAGCGAAAGCTCGATTCCGAACGAGTCGCCCACCGCGACCGGTGTCGGACTGAGCCGGAGCCTGATGTTGGAGATCTCCGGAGGGCCGTATCCGAGTAGCTGCAGCGCGCCCTGGTGACCCTCCTTCACCAGCCTGCGCAAGCCGTGGCGTACCACCCACCGACGCGTGTCGGTTCGGTGCTCGAGCCACCGAGCGGCCGTCGCCACGACGAAATCCGGGTGCGAGCGCGAGTGGTCGTTGAGGTGGTTCGCAACGGACCTCTGCACGTACCGCTCCGGGTCGTCCACCAGAGCGTCCAGCACGAAGAGCGTGATCGTCGGATCAGCCTGGAAGTCCTTCAGGGCCTGCCCCCATGGAAGACGCGGTCGTGTGCCCTCGCTGCACAGGCGCCGCACGTGCACGCTCGGATCGTCGAGCCAGCGCACGATGATTCCGAGAGTCAGGTCCCGATGGAGGGCCAGGTACGGGCGGATGGCGAACTCGGCGGAGAAGCGCTGCGTCAACTCCCGCAGGGCGGCGAGCGACAGCCTGGGCTCATCCAGGCCCCGCTCCTCGACGAACTGACAGAGCGGCCAGACCTCGAAGGCCTCCGCCACGTCGCCAGTGCCCTCGAGTGCCGGCCCCAGGGTGCCGACGATCATCTCGAGCGCGTCGGGATACGCCGGCGGCAGGAACCCGGCCAGGACGTCGGCCACGTGAGCCACACGGGCCTTGAGCTCGAGCGCCTCCAGACCGTCGATCGCCGTCGCCACGAATTCGTCCCGCTCAAACGACGATGCACCGCCGGAGAGCTGGTCTCCCAGACGCCCGACCGCAGCCGGGCCCATGAGATCCTTCAGCGCCTGGGCCATATCTTCAAAAGCTCAGCCACCGGCGGCGACCGTACCACCAAGATCCCTCGGAAAACGCCCGACATCTCGCCGGGCGGACTCTAATGTCAGGTTGCGGCATGAGACCGCCTGACAGCCAGTCTCGGCCTCTATTCTCCACCCAGCGATGACCACCGTACGACCGCCGATCACCATCGTCGAGGCGGACCTCGACCGGCATTTCACCGGGATCGTGGAGGTCTACCGCGCCAATGAATGGAGCCACGCGCAAAACCCGGAGCGGCTCAGGACGGCAATCGAGCTCTCCTCGTACGCCGTGGTGGCCACCGAGGGCGAGCAGGTCGTCGGCTTCGCCCGTGCGATGTCGGACGGAGCCTTCGCGGTCTACATCGCCGACATTCTGGTGCTGCCGGAGTTGCAGCGCCAGGGCATCGGCCGCAGCTTGGTGAAGGAGCTCCTCGATCGCTATCCCATGGAGCGCTTCCATCATCAGGTCTTGGTCGCCGAGCGCGGCGCCGAAGGCTTCTACCGGCGCCTCGGCCTGGTCCCGGTCGGCAGCTTCGGGCTGACCGCCTTCATTCGCACGCGCGACCAGTAGAGCACGCCGCCCTCCTAAAGGCGGCCACGGCGAGCGCCGACACAAGCTGGGACTCCCACGGAGGGGAAGCCCGGCATGGCGAAGGACGCGCCTCCCAATACCAAGCACATCCACCTCGAGGGGCTGGCGGTTCTCATCTGCGGGCTGGCGCTGCTCGCCATCGGGCTGATCGGCATCCCCGCGTCGTCCGCGGCCGGATCGAGCCCGGGCACGCTCGCAGCCCAACGGCTCTCAAACGAGCTTGCGACCTTCGCGAGGAGCAACGGCTACCCCGTGGGCCGCCCGCGCGTCCGCCGCCTCGATCCGAGCTCGGCGGGGCGCCTCGACCTCGGTCGTGGTGCCAGTACCGCCATCGGCGGCCTCTCGCTCAAGGACCGCACCATCCTGCTCTCGCCCGACGCGCTCCGCGCAGCGAGGAACGCAACCTCGGAGAACGGAGTCAGGATCGCCTCGTTTCAACTGGTGAAGCTGATCATCCACGAGCAACTGCACCAGGTCACATGGCGCCACCGGTCGGAGTGGTACCCGGTCGGCTCGCCCGAGCGGAATCGGGACGAGGGCCTGACCGAGGCGCTCGCCTGGGATCTCGCCCGGGTCTGGTGCTCGCGCAGCGGCAACACGTGCACGGGAAACCGCCGGGTGGTACAGGCGTACACGTCCTTCGTCGCTCGCATGCGTCGCCTGGCACTGGGCGCGACGGGCGCCCGCGCGTTTACCGCCCGGCCGGCGAAGATCTGGATGCGGGACTATCTCAGGGGTGGCGACATGCGCCGTGCTCTGCTGCGTGAGCGCGCTCGCCAGCGGCGAGCATCGCGCCACGTCCGCTAGGCGGCCTCGCGTTCGATCAGCTGATCGACGTCGGCGTTGAACTCGCGAAGCAGTTCGCGAACCTCGGTCAACTCGTCGTTGAGGTGGTCAACGGTGTCGGGCGCGGGACCGGGAGTGCTCATACGTCCACCTTTGGGCAGGAGGGGAGTGGATAAGGTCACACTGAAGGTTCGAGTTCCCGTACCTCCACCCTGCTCGACTTTTCGGCGGAACACTGAGGTTTTTGCGGTCAGTCCGGGGTATCCGGGCCCGGTCAGACGCCTCTGGCGATTCTCGCCCGGTTGTGATGGCGTTGTGAGTTCAGCGATGCCCCGGAGGTCGCAAGGACCTCGCGCCACCGGCAATACCCACGGGTCACGCGTAGCGTCGCTTCTTCTTATGGCCGAAGCACAAGTCGAGATTCTCCCCGAGGTGCGCGAGAGGCGCGCCGAGCGCCGCCGGCAGGAGCGCAACCGCGCCCGGCGCACGTGGGCCATCTTGGGCACCCTCGCGGTGACCGTAGTCGTTGTGGCTGCGGCAGTGGCCCTCCTGTGGCCAGGCGGCGGCGCAACCACGCCCCCCGACCTCTCGGGAGAGGACCGCACCGGCCTTGAGGCGATCGAAGCCGACTACTCAGGCCTGCTCGCGGCCGGCGCCGTGCTGGCCGACGCCGATCTGCGCCGCGCCGATCTCCTCGGCGCCGATCTGAGCAATGCCGACCTCACGCGTGCCGACCTACGCGGAGCGGACATGACCGGAGCGAATCTGGCCGCTGCGGACCTCACGGGCGCCAATCTACGCGGAGCGGTGCTCGCCGGGGCCAACTTGCGCGGAGCCGAGATCAAGCGGGTGAACCTGCGCGATGCCACGCTCAGCAACGCCACGCTCTCGGGCCTTCTGTTCATCGGGGTCGGGCTTCAAGGCGCAGACCTGTCCGGTGCGGACCTGTCAGGTGCGGACCTGCGCGGCGCGCAGCTCGATCAGACCGGCCTCGGCCAGGCTAATCTGCGTGGCGCCGACCTGCGCAACGCCGACATGGGCGGGGTCTCGCTGGGAGGCGCCGATCTACGCGACGCCGACCTGAGTGGTGCCACCCTCGACGATGCATACCTGGTGGACGCCGATTTGAGGGGGGCCGATCTGGCCGGCGCCTCGACGACCGGCGCGGATCTGACCGGAGCCACACTCGACTCGGGAGCAACGCTAAGCTCATCTCCATGAACTTCGGCAGCGTGCGGCTGCGCAGGACCGCCCTGCGTGATCTGGCTCTAGTGGCCGTTGCCCTCATTGCCCTCGCCGTGGTGAGCGTTGTGAAGGGCACCGACAGCGCAAGCGGGAGCGGCGACAGCCCGTGGGTGTTCGTGAGCATCCCGGACTTCCTCAACGCCGACGTCGCGAATCCGGATGAGCAATGGGACGACGTGCTCGACTACACGCTCGACCGCGTCGAGGAGGAGCAGCCGGACTTCGTCCTGGTACCCGGCGACCTCGTGCTGGGCGAGTGGTCGAACGACCCGGAGACTATTTCCCGCCAGGCGGCGATCTTCTACTCGGCCTGGAAGCAACGCTTCGAGGAACATGATCTCACTTTCTACCCGCTGCTAGGGGATCACGAGATCGGCGACAACCCTTGGCCGGCCGAGAAGGCGCAGGCCGTGCCGGCCTACAAGCGAGCCTTCCGAGAGAACTTCGAGCTGCCCGACAACGGCCCCAGCGACGAGCAGTGGGTCGCCTACTCGGTGCGCCACAAGAACTTGCTGCTCGTGGCCCTCGACGCCTTCGGCTCGACGGACGAGCGGGTCAGCGTCGGGGTAGCCGGCACGCAGCTCGAATGGGCGACCGAGACCTTCGCTTCACGGGAGGCGAACGAGCACCTGATCGTGAGTTCACACGTGCCGATTCTCTCCGGGGCACGGGCCCGCAATTCCAGCCGCATTCGTCTGCCGGGCGGCGCGGGAACGCCCATATGGGAAGCCATCACCCAGGCCGGGACGGACCTCTACCTGGCGGGCGAGTTGCATGACGCCAGCGCACAGGAGAAGGACGGCGTGCTGCAGATCGTTCACGGGTCGGCGCCCGCCTTCATCCCGGAGATCAACTACCTCGTCGCGAAGGTCTATCCCGACCGCATCGAGACAGAGCTCAAAGCAATTCGACTGACGCTCGACGAGGACGCGGTGGTGACCGACGACCCGGCGATGCCGCCGGGATCGGCCGAGAATCTGCCGCAGGCGGCGATCTCCCCGGACATACGGCAATCGGGGCCTCAGAGCCTCGGTGGCGTCACCGTCCGCTCGACACCCGAGGGCCACGAGTACGCCAACCGCAGCGGCTACTTCGACAGCCGTTACCGGAACTTCGATGGCTCGGCCCCCTCTGACGACGCGGCCCCAACAGGGTCCGACGACACCACGACAAACGGCGACGCGCCTTAGGCCCCCGAAGCCTCGAACCAGGAGAGCGCGATGAGGGCGGCGTCGGAGGCATGGCGGCCCTGCTCGATCGGCACGGCCACGACGACATCATGGACGACGTCGGCAAGCTCGCGGGGCTCGCCGCCAAGCTTCTGCAGAGGTAGGCGAGCTGCCCCCGGCGCGGGGACCCGCGCCGGCGGCTCTGCTCGGCTCAGTCCGACTCGTACTTGAACGACAGCTGCAGTCGAGCCCGAAAGAGCTCCAGCTGGCCGTCGTCGCCGATGACGACGTCGAGCTTCTCGACCTCTGCGACCCTAAGATCACGAAGCGAGCCGGCTGCGGTGCTCACCGCTTGCTTCGCAGCGTCGTCCCAGGATTTCTCGCTGGTGCCGACGACGTCGATCACACGGTAGACACTGCCCATGAGTCCCCCTTTTTTTGTTGGCTTTGGCTGGGAAGCCTACGTGGACGCGAAACTGCGCGATGCGCGATGACCGTTTGCTGGCCTAACTCGCCTTCGTCGCCGTGGTTGTCCGCGCATCGCCATCGACGTCGAGGCACTCGGGTTCGAGTCGGTCGAGGACACCCCCGTCGACGGGGACAAGCGAGACCGGCGGGCGCGCCTACGGCCTGGTGGTCGCGCTCGAGGGCCGTTACGGGAACCGCTGGGTTCTGATCGAGCCCTCCGCTAGGCCGAGGCCCCAAACGTGCTTCCCGGCTCGAGGTCTGGCACCTCGACGTCGCTCGGAACCAACTTGCGCAGAGCTCCGGGTGTGCCGGTGAGCGGTGGGAAAGTGCCCCAGTGGCCGCACAGCACCTTCTTCACGCCGAGCAGGCGCACCGCATGCACGGCCCGCTCCGGCCCCATCGTGAACAGGTCGCCGATCGGCAGGATGGCGACGTCCGGCGAATGGATCTCGGCCAGCAGCGCCATATCGCCGAACACGTCGGTATCGCCGGCGTGGTAGGCCACCAGGCCGTCGGGGAAATGGAGCATGAACCCGGCGGCACCGCCTCCCTCGGACATCGTGTGCTCGGAGTCGCCGATGCCGCTGCCGTGCGCTGCGAACACCATTGTCGCCCGCACGCCAGCGGTCTCGATCGTGCCGCCGATCCCCATCTGGGTGACCGCTTTCGCCCCCTGCTCGATCAGATAGGCACCGACCTCCCAGCTTGCGAAGACCGGCGTCTCGGATTCGCCGACGAAGCCCACGAGGTCCGCGATGTGGTCGATGTGACCGTGGGTGACGAGCACCCCGTCGACGGGACCGGGTTGCTTGAGGTCGTCTGGGCAGACCGGGTTGTTCTGCAGGAAGGGGTCGACCAGGATCCGCTTCCCTTCGCTTGTCGTCCAGAGCCAGGTGCCGTGACCGAGCCAGGTCACGGAGTTGCCCTTCAAGTCCATTGCCGTCCTCCAGTGCCGCTGTGGGTCTAGTGTCTCGCGCCACGAAGGGCGACCGCAACCGTGCTCGGGGTGTCGCCTGCCTCGGTGATGTCGCGTTACGGCCGAGAACTGTGGGGAATCGCCAGGCGAAATGACGATAAGTCGCGAAAGACCATCCAAGATCTTGAGAGTTCCGCCGGTCGACGGCGTCGCAGATTGATGAGCTCGACCCGGCTGACGTAGCTTCGGCTATCGGCAAGCACGCTTGGCAGCGTTGCCCCCCTCGCCTCCATCCAATGAGGACAATGCACGTCGAGGGGCCCATCCGCGACTCACCGGCGGCCCGACCGTGCGAGCGGCAGGGGCGCAACGCCTCCGCGCCGCTCAGGTTCACGAGCCCGCGCCGGCGCCGAGCCCGAGCAAGGGGTGACGAAATGAGTACGACCAGCACGCCGGCAGGACGCCGGCGCCTATGGCGACCGGTAGTCGGCCTCGCTGCGGGGCTCGCGATTGCCGTCGGCCTCAGTGCGCCGGCCATCGCGACCGAACATGAATCAGCGCCGCCGTCGAAGGCGGTGAACGCGAAGAAGCCGCCGCCGCCCAAGAAGCCGGTGACGCCGCCCTTGGAGTATCCACGGGCCTGCCAGATCGTCGGCGTGCCCGGTAGTCAGCCGATTGCCCAGCCCGACCCCGCGGCCGAAACCGGAGATCAGTACGCCATAGAGCCGCCGCTTCCTGCAGGGCTCGCGCTGGACGCCGCAACGGGCGAGGTCAGCGGCACCGCCACCGCGGCCCAGGAGGAGGCGACACACACCGTTTCCCGCACGAGCGCCCTGGGCACCGCGACCGCGGGATTCACCCTGGTCACGGTCCAGTCGGACCCGGTAATCGCGAACGTGACGAACATCCCAAGGATCGTAACCCAGCCCGGGACACCGATCTCGGAGGTGATCGCCGTCGTCGCCGATGCGAATGAATGGACCTGGTCGGCCCAGCTCCCCCAGGGTCTGTCGTACGACGAGGCTACCCAGACGATCTCGGGCCTGGCGGTAATGCCCGAGCCCCCGAGAGGGCCCGTCCAGCGCGGGACGATCACCGCGACCCGCTCGCGCTCGCTCGACCCCAACACCGAGAACCCCGACCCCGACTGCCTCGTACAGGAGGAGCAGACGATCACGATCGAGGTGGTGGTGAAGCCAGAACCTCCTCCAGCGACGTGCCGGATCGCGGACAAGGCCATCTGGGTACCGAAGACCGCGGTTCAGAACAGCGGGCAGCAGATGTACACGAACAACCGCACGGCCATCAACGCCATCAGGCGGATGAACGCCTTGCGCGCCTGGGTGAACGGCAAGCTGACGTTGGGCGACATCTGCCGCCACTCCCTCACGGCCATCGACCTCGCTCCGGCCATTCCGGTCGAGAACCGGGAGCTCAATCGGCCCGCGTCACCGCAGAGCAGCGGCCGGCCGGTGACATTCTCGAGGGATACGTCATCGTCTCAAGGCCGGCTCCCTCTGGGGCAGCCGCAGTTCGAGGCGGTCGAGCGGCGCCTTCGCACCGCGGAGGAGCGGTTCGTCACGTTGCGCAATCGCCTGATGCAGGGCGTCGTTGGCAGGGATTTCGCTGCGGCCCACCCGGCGCAGGTGATCCTCGATCAGAAGTTGTTCGCCTCCCCCAGCCCACGCCCCACGAACCCAGGGCGCCCCACGCCGCCGACCCCGCCGGGCGCCCGAGCGCCGTGGCTGCTCTGCTCTCGCGGGGGCACTGCCGCCACCGTATTCGCCGATCTCAAGTGCCACCAGAGGCGCGCTGCGCGAATCACGCATCTGTCAAACGTGACCCGGAGGACACTGCTGAACCGCATCCACGGTGAGCTCGGCAGCTTCTCGCGTGTCGAGTCGACCTCCCCGGAGCTCGTCCAGGTCGGACTGGCGCGCCTCAGGCAAGGCTCGAGCCCCGGTGCGGCCGATCCGGACGCTCGCAGCGCTTGCCCAAGTGACGATGACCTCAAGTCGCAGCTGTGCAAGGACACGAACAACGGCACGGACTCTCCGGCAGCTCGCTCAGCGGTGAGACGCCACCTCCAGGGGGTCTACAAAGACGAGAACGATTACATGGGGGCAGCTGTGAAGTACTTCGGAGTACTCGACCGGAGCCTGGGCTCGGTCCACATCACGCCGAACGCCAATTAGAGAGCGATAGACAACGACGGCCGCCGAGCGACCCGTGTCGCTCGGCGGCCCCCTCTAGCGCCGAGGGCGGGAGGCCGTCTCTCGACCAGGGCGACGATCCCCTAACGGCCATCGTCTGTGGCGACGGCGGAGTACCCGGCTGGTCGGAACGCGCTCCATCGCGCGGCAAATACGCGCCGGGGCGTGCGGGTGCGGGCGTCGGTAGCGTCGACGACGATGGAGCGCTTCA
The DNA here is from genome assembly GCA_029861485.1 of Thermoleophilia bacterium. Taxonomy (GTDB): domain Bacteria; phylum Actinomycetota; class Thermoleophilia; order Miltoncostaeales; family Miltoncostaeaceae; genus CAMYIK01. Next base: position 8,668 of record JAOTZF010000010.1, read on the forward strand.
CGAACATCGGCCGTCCATTCGACTTCCGATACCCATCGAACGTCTTCGCGGTGCTCGCCTCCGTGGGGCTCGGGGGAGCTGCGCTTGCCGCCGGCGGCTGGGACGGAGGCGAGCATCTCGGCACGCCGATCATCGTCGGGCTGGCTGCGTTCTTCTCGTGGGTCCTGGCCCGAGAGATCGACCCCGACCGCACCCAGACCGCCGCGGCGGCGGCGGTCGCTGGTGGCGGGCTCGCACTCGCTGCCCCGGACGCGGCGCCGGCCGCCCTCTACCTCATCGCGGTCGGGGCGCGGATCCTCGTGCGCACCACCGGTCTGCGGCCGAAGTGGACCGATCTTGCCGTTCACATCCCGATCGCGGCGTGGTTCGCGCAGACCGGAGCGGGGTGGCTGGCAGCCATGGCGCTCGCCTTCGCCATCGCGCTGGACGCCGCGTTGACGCGCTCGGGTGATCGGGCCCAGCTGTGGTGGGCCGCTTGCATGGCTCTCATCGCAACCCTGGTCGCGCTCGCGGCAGGCGCGCTCCAGGATTGGACGAGCCCAGGCGCCGGCGCGCTCGCGATCGTGGCTCTCGGTCTTCTCGGCAGCATCGTGCTCCTGCAGCGGGAGACCCCCGCATCGTCCGGCGACCGCACCGGCATTGCCATCGACCCGCTTCGCCTGAGGCTCGGACGCATCCTCGTCGTAGTGACGCTGGCCGCGACCGTGCTGCTGGCCGGTGAGGCGGGCGTTCTCGGCGTCGCCGGCGCGTTCGTGGCCGTGGCGATCGCCGGTGCCATCCGCCTCGGGGCCAGGCAGCCAGTGGCGGCCCCTGCTGACACCGGCTGATCTGGCCGGCTTCGCTCTCCTCTCGCCAGCCGGTGCGGAACCCGCCTGTCGCAAAGGCACGACCGCGTCGTAAGCAAACGCCCTGCACAGCCAATGACACCGGCGCCCGAACTCCCCTGCCGATCGGGCGCCGGCACGGGTCCAGGGTGGCCCATGGTCCCCGCGACTGCACCCGTATCGCGCCACCGGCGGCCACGGAATTCCCGAAGGGGTTCTGTTGACCGACACGAAGCTGTCCTCCCGAGCCACCTCGCGGGGATCGTTTGCTGCCAAGGGCGAAGGTCGTCACGGCGCGATGGCGGTTGCGGATCTTGCGCGCCCCGGTGGCGACTCCCGTCTCGATCAGCCACATCAGCTCGTCCGACAGAAGCTCCGTGTGGATGCCGAGATCACGATGCTGCCCGAGGGCCTGGATCGTCCCCGAGGCACGTTGCCGGAGCCGATCTGCAAAGTGGCGCCATCGGGGATGCGCTCGGCCACCAACTCGTCCGCCTGTATGTCGCGCTCGGCAACAGGCTGACGAGCCGCTCACTCCGGGGCTGAACCGGCCGTGCGCATCGGGAAGGCTGGCCGCCGCCAGCACGAAGGCCGGCGTCCGCTCCAGTAGGCGCTCCGGCATCTCGCTGAAGTCGGCCGGCACCAGCTCGCAGCCGCGCGCGGCGTAGGCAGGACGCGCCACCGGGCTCAGGAACCACGACACTGCTCCAGACGGCCCCGAAAGGTCCCGTGCAGATAGGGCCTGTCGCGCAGGGCGTGCATCTGATGGAGCTTGACCTCACGGAGGTCCTCCGAGCGCTGCTCGAGCTCCGCCATGAGGCGGATCGGCTCCCCATTCGCGATGGGCGCAACCAGCTCGGATCCGCCTTGCAGCCGCTCGACGAGGAACTCCGCGAGCTCGGCCGGGGATGTTGCGTGGTACGCGTCCACCCGGCGGGCTCCTACGCGGTTAGAGGGTGGACGACGCGACATCCGCCCCCGAGCTTGGCCTCCGGATAGCCCTGCCGCGTGCAACTACCCGCGCGCGCATCGGGGCGCTACTGGTCTGCGCAGCGGCAAGTCCGCAAAGCGGTTGAGACCCGCCGTGCTCAGCCGCCGACCAGCGGGACGACGTGCCGCGGCGGCGCGCCACCCTCTCCGTCTGACGCGTCCTCCTCGAAGACCTCGAGCGACAGCATTCCCTCCCGGCGCGAGCCGATGTCGACCTGCGTGGAGAACTCGCCAGCGATACCGATATCCGGTGCATTCGCGGTCGTGAACCCCTCGGCGAGCACGCCACCGCTTCGGTCGGTTACTCGGTACTGGACGTCTTGCTCTAAGGTCGCCGCGCATCCGGAAACCGTGAACTGCCCCTCGACCCGAGCGGCGGCTGATGGCGCGGTCACGATGACCAGTGGCCCCAAGACGGAGGCGTCGAGGTCGCTGCATGCGAGAGCCGCTCCCCCGCCATCGTCATCGTCGTCATCGGCATCCTCGAGGACCAGTGCGACCCCTCCAGCGAGGACGAGGCCGATGATCAGGCCAACCAAGCCGATCATCCACTTCGAGTTCATCGCACTCCCTTGACGCGTTTGGAGGAACCTAGCGACGCGCCGGCCGCTGTCGGGCCCTGCACGAACTCGCGCACGTACGCGCGCCGTCGCCGCGGTAGCAGCCGGCGCCCGCCCGCCATCGAGGTGTCGTGCTCATGCGTTCAACCGCTCTGGCTAATCCCCGAGCGTGTCGTACTCGGCACGCCAGGATGCGGCTGCGCCCGGCGGTCGGTAGCCGCGGCGCATCTGTTTCGCCATGTCCAACGCGCCGCGTGCGGCCTCCATGTCGACGATCTGATGCGTTACGTGGCTCTCGATGCGACCGGACGCGCGTACGGTCGCCGAGTAGGCGGCCGCCGCTTGCTCGTCGGGCATGTGGAAGACGAGGAAGCCGTCATGCTCCCCGAGCAGCCAGTAGAAGCTCTCCATGGTGCCACCGGCCTCCTCGACCGTGGCGCGAGCCGCCTCAGAACGATCGCTCGGGGAGCGCAGCATCTGCTCACAGGCCTCGCTCGTGTACCGAAAAAGACTCATGTAGCTGGGCATCGTGGCCCTCCTTCGGTGATGAGGAACTCGGCACCTGAGCGGAGGCCGAGCGTCACCGCCGGACTCCAGGCAGCGGGACCCGACGAGACCGGCGCGTCGCCAGCCTAGGCCGCCCGGGATCGGCAAGTCATCACTCAAACCGCCGAAACGGGGCAGCCGACGAGTAAAAACTTCGGAGAGTCGCCCGCACCGGGACCAGTTCTCACAGGCGCGTCCGCCATCCCGGATGTGCGAGGCCTAGCGTGCGGTCAGGTGCCAGTAGCGGAAGTCGAAGGGGCGCTCGGGCCTCGGTCGGTTCACCGGTGGATCATGGTCGACATGCATACCCACCCGCCCTTCGCTGAGGAGCTGCTCCAGCACCCCGAGGAAACGCTCCGGATCAACGCTGATCGCCATACGCTCGTGCAAGATGTCCTCGCGGACCGGCTCCCGCGCGGTGCCCAGATGATCCAATATCTCGCGGGCCACTTGGCGGCCCTCCGACGTGAGAGTCATTCCCCACCCCTTGGGTCGGTTCGAGACTACAGCGGAAATGCCGCGCTCGCGCGCGCGCCTTTCCTTTAGGCTGCTCCGCGCTTGCCGGCCTCGAACGTCAGCCACCTTCGCTACGAGGACATGGCCGCGCGCTCGGGCCGTGAGCGCTTCGTGGCAGCGGAGCCCGTCCGCAAGCTCCTGAAGGCCTGGGTCCCAAATTCCTGACGGCAAGGACGTCGATCGGGCGGGGGCGGGGCCCAAACGCTCACTCCGCCGCCGTGTGCTGAGCAGGGGCGGCATGCTCCTGATTACCGGCGTCGCCCTCTACTTCGTGGGCCCCAGCCTGCTCGAGGTGCTCGGGTCATGGGACCAGGTCTCCCAGCTCGAATGGTGGTGGTTCGCGCTCGCGATCGCCGTCCACGCCATGTCCTTTGCCTGCCTCTGGGCCCTGCAGCGCATCGCACTAAGGACCAACGCCTGGCTGCCCGTGATCACCTCCCAGCTCGCGGGAAACGTCGCCGCCCGGCTTCTGCCGGGCGGCCCCACCGCGGGAGCGGCGGCGCAGTTCACCTTTCTCCGGACCGCGGGTATCAGCACCTCGACCGCTACCTCGGGGCTGACCGCCGCTGGCATATTGCAGCTGGGAACGACGTTGGCCCTGCCTCTGATCGCACTGCCGGCCGTGATCCTCGGCGCTCCGGCCCCAAGGAGCCTGCTGACCGCGGCCTGGCTGGGAGCGGCGCTCTTTGCCGTGCTGCTCGCGTTCGCGATCGCCGTCTTCATCGACGATCGTCCGCTCACCTGGATCGGGCGGCTGATCGACAGTATTCGAAGGAGCCTGCGGTTCCTGCGAACGCCCCGATCGGCAACCGCGAAGATGCTTCTGGCCGAGCGCGATGCCCTGCGCGGCGGGCTCGACACGCGGTGGACTCGGGCCGTCGTCTTCGCCGTCTCCCGTGCGCTCTTCGACTACCTCACCCTGATCGTGGCGATCGCCGCATTCGGCGTGGAGGCCCGCCCGTCGCTCGTGCTGCTCGCTTTCGCCGCCGCGGCTCTGCTTGCGCTGATCCCGCTGACGCCGGGCGGGCTGGGGTTCGTGGAGGCCGGCCTTACCGGCACGCTCGCACTCGCCGGGCTCTCGCCCGCCGAAGCGGTGAGCGCCGCGCTGCTCTATCGCCTCGTCTCGTTCTGGCTGCCGCTGCCAATCGGCGTCGCAGCCGGCGTCTTCCACCGCGCCCACTACGGCGGGGCGGCGAGTCCCCAGCCCCAGTAGTCAGAGGCGCCAGACCCGCGGCAGCACCCAGTCAGGCTGGGCCAACCAGTTGCAGCACCTGCTCCGCGGGCGTGGCGCCTATCCCCTCCCCCCATTCCGGGCGCCAGATACCGAGGGCGCGGTCGAGGTCGTTCAACTCCTTCCGCACGCCGTGTGCGTCGAGGTCCACCCGAAGGTGCTCGGCCCAGAGCCCAACCCGGAGGTCGCGAACGTCGTGCTGAGTGTCGACCACCCCGACACTCAACTCGTGGTCGACTCCGGACATGGAGCGGCTGAAGAAGTTCGCCGAGCCGATGCAGGCGAAGAGGTCGTCGATCACCACGATCTTGGAATGCACGGTGAGGTGCTCGACGCGGTAGAAGACGAAGTTGCGCCGATGCTCCGCCGAAAGCGGCTCCATGATCTGGCGCGTCACCTCGGAGTTGAGCTGCCGGTTGGACGGGCTCTTGGTGGCGTTGTTGTCCACCCCGCTGCACACGAAGATCACCTTCACTCCGCGCTCGAGGGCCCGCCGCACTGGCGGAAAGGGACTGAAGCGCCGCTTCGCGCCAGGGAACTCGCGGAAGTACTGATCCTCCACATAGACGTACCTCCCGGCGCCGTCGATGGCCGCGGTAAGCAGCTCGAATACCTCGCGGACCCCGTGGGAGGGAAGCGCGCTCCAGCGGGTCGGCGTCAGCTTGACCCCGGCTCGCTTTCGCCACCCGAACGAGCGCGCGACCTGAAGGCTCTTGCCGACCACGGCGTCTGGCCTCGGGTGCGGTGCCGGACCGGGGCCGGGTAAATGGGGCGGCGGGTTCATCAACCGCGGACGCCCCGGAGGCAGCCAGAACAAGCGGCGAGGCAGGGACGTGATCTCGAGCCAGCGCGCCCGAAAGACATCCCAGACACGCACTGCCGCTTCGCCGGAGAGTCTCAGGCTCGCGTCGTGCCAGCCCCAGCGACGCCCAGCGATGCAATGGCGATCGTGTGGCACGCCATCGAACCGCCACTCGTCGATGTCCATTCCTCCCACGAATGCCACCAGCTCCGTCCCACGCCTGACCAGCACGAACTTCTGATGGTTCGAGCCGAGGGGATGGCCGGTCCAGTCCAACAGGACGCGCCTCATCAAGGGATACGGGTCTGCGTCCGCCCTGTCCGGAGTCCAGTGCCTCAGTCGATGCGCGCTGAGGAGATTGCTGCGGAAAGGGCCCAGCGGCGCCGGAAGGCTCCCCACGGCGGCGCCGGCGAGCATCACCCGGACGTCAACCCCCTCGGCCGCCTTGCGCGCAAGCTGCTCGCCGATCGGCAGCACATCAGGATCCGCGGCCTCGCGGCCGTTGAGGTCCGTGTCCGGACCGAGCTGGAAGGCCGAGATGTACACCGCGTCTCCCGCTCTCGTCGACGCGATCTCCGCGGACAGGCGGGGCAGGTAGTCCTCGCCGTCGATCAGCGGCAACCAGCGGGAGTCCTCCCGATGGATCGGGAAGTCCGGCCCGGCAGCGAGATAGCGCCGCTCGAGCTCCGAGAGTGTCGTGCTCGTTGATTCAGTCAGTGGACCGCACCCGGTAGTCGACCAGCGGAAACGCGATCTCGCGCAGAGCCCGCGCGCCGGCGCCGAGCATAGACAAGGCGATGACCGCGCCAGCCGGGGTCTTTGTCAGCCCCACCGCCTGCTCGAGCGCGATGCGCTCAATGGCACGCCCTTGACAGCCGATTCCCGGCTGCCGGATGGTTGCCCGGACGCGGAGGGGTTGGACTATGACAAGGAACGCATGGTTCGTCGTCATCGGCTTCATCGTCGCGGTGGGCTTGATCGTCGTGATCGCCCTCGACGACAACGGCAGCAGTGACGACCCGGAGCCCGCGACGGTCGAGCTGACCGACACCCAGCTTCTCGCCGTGTCCATCGCAACCGCCGGAAGCGACGTCACCCAGGCGATCCAGAACGCTTCCGGTGGGCGCCCGATAACCGCAGCCGACATCGAACGCCTGCAAGCCGAAGAACAGGCGCGGGCCCGCGCGCGTCAGCGCTACCTCCAAGAGCTGGTCGCCGTGGCGAGAGCCTTCGGCACGCTCGGAGGCGCGGCGGCCGACGCCGACAACGCCGAGGCCCTCGCGGCCAGGAACGCAGAGCTCCGCTCCGCCCGCGCCGAGATCAGCCGGGCAGTCGGCGCAGCCGCAGCCGCC
>JAOTZF010000172.1 GCA_029861485.1 Thermoleophilia bacterium
CAGCGGGGTGAGCTTGGCCTTAGCATGGGCCATGAGAGCCTCCTTGGAGACGGTGTGGCTTTGGTCAGCTCAAACCGTCTCCGGAGGCTCTCTCCGTATCAACAACCTCTTCGGGAACTACACCTAGTCTGCGAGGGCGGTGATCGCCGCCGCGATTTCGAGCGACGCGTTCCCATCACCGTAGAGCTGCGGGAGCTCAACCGGCGTCCGCGCCGTGCCGAGGGCAGCGACGACGGCCTCAGGGTCCATGCCGGTTAGCTCGTTGGCGCCCGCCTCGACCGTCTCGACCCACTCCGTCTCATCACGCAACGTGAGGCAGGGCACCCGGTGGAAGTACGCCTCCTTCTGCACACCCCCGGAGTCGGTCAGCACTGCGGCCGCCGACATCAGCAGCGCGGCGAAATCGAGGTACCCGACCGCGGGCAGCAGGTGCACATGCTCCTGCCCCTCCAGCTCCACCCAGAGGCCCTCGGCCTCCAGGCGGGCCCGGGTGCGGGGGTGCACCGGGAACAGGATGGGCCGGTCGACCGCAGCGGTGACCTCCAGCAGAGCCTGGAGTGCCTCTCGCGTGTCGGTGGCCGCCGCCCGGTGGACGGTCATCAGCAGGTACTCCCCCGCAGAAAAGCCGTGCTCAGCAGGCCCCGGACGCTGACGGGCGACCTCCGCGAACATCAGCGCGGCGTCGTACATGACGTCGCCGACCCGCATCACGCCCTCGGTCAGGCCCTCCGCCGCAAGGTTGGCGACCGCCTGATCGGTGGGGCACAGTAAGAGATCCGACAGATGGTCGGTCACCACCCGGTTCTGCTCCTCGGGCATCGTGCGATTGAAGGACCTGAGCCCGGCCTCGACGTGGGCGAGCGGCAGGCCGTTCTTCGCCGCGCTGAGGGCCGCGGCTAGGGTGGTCGTGGTGTCTCCATAGACGACCACCGCGCTCGGCTGCTCCTCGGCGATCACCGGCTCGAGGCCGGTGAGGATCGCCGCGATCTGCGCGGTGGGGCTCCCCGGGCCGATGCCAAGCGTACGTTCCGGGGAGGGGACGCCCAACTCGCCCATGATCATGTCGGCCAACTCGGGGTCGTAGTGCTGGCCGGTGTGAACGAGCACCTCTCGAGCCCGGTCGCGCAGGGCGCGCGAGAGCGGCGCGGCCTTTACGAACTGTGGGCGGTTGCCCACTACGGAGAGGATGGTCATCTACGGTCCCGGACGAAGAGGGGGCGGCCTCGCGGGATCCTAGATGTACCTACAGTCGATGCCGCTCGGATCCCGCTCTGGAGGCTCGGTCCGTGGACGGGTCCGGAAGCCGCGCCTATTGTGGTGCCGAACGAGTACTGTTCCGCGACTGCATGGGGTGCTGACTGAAATGGCGACGACCGATAGCTCGACGATCAGCCACATCGAATCGACTCTCGGCGAGCACGCCGAGAACCTGCTCGGGCACACCAGCCAGACGATCGATGCGAACCGGCTCGAGTTGCCCGGGCCAGGCTTCGTCGACCGTGTCCTGGTCAACTCCGATCGACCGATCCCGGTGCTGCGGAGTATCGAGACTCTCTTCGATCATGGGCGCCTCTGTGGCACCGGCTACATGTCGATCCTGCCGGTGGACCAGGGCATCGAGCACTCGGGCGGCGCGTCGTTCGCCAAGAACCCCGACTATTTCGATCCGGTCAACATCATCGAGCTCGCGATCGAGGGGGGCTGCAACGCGGTCGCGACGACCCTCGGCAATCTCGGCATGACGGCCCGGCGCTACGCCCATCGCATTCCCTTCATCCTGAAGATCAACCACAACGAGCTGCTGACCTACCCGAATGCGTACGACCAGGTCATGTTCGGCTCGGTGAAGCAGGCACGCGACATGGGCTGCGTCGCGATCGGCGCCACGATCTACTTCGGCTCGCCGGAGAGCCGCCGCCAGATCGTCGAGGTCTCGGAGGCGTTCGCGATGGCCCACGAGCTCGGTATGGCGACGGTGCTCTGGTGCTATCTGCGGAGCTCCGGTTTCACCAAGGACGGCACCGACTACCACACCGCTACCGACCTCACTGCTCAGGCAAACCACCTGGGCGTCACGATCCAGGCCGACATCATCAAGCAGAAGGCTCCCGACACCGCCGCCCCAGGCTTCACCGACCTCGGCTTCGGCAAGTCCGACCCCCGCATGTACAGCGAGTTGATGAGTGATCACCCGATCGACATGACCCGCTACCAAGTCGCCAACTGCTACATGGGTCGCGCGCCGCTCATCAACAGCGGCGGCGCGTCCGGCGACAACGATATGCAGGACGCCGTGATGACCGCGGTGATCAACAAGCGCGCCGGCGGCGCGGGCCTGATCTCGGGTCGCAAGGCCTTCCAGCGCCCGATGCACGAAGGCGTCGAGCTGCTCCAGGCCATCCAGGACGTCTATCTCTGTGACGAGGTCACGATCGCGTGAGCGCGCGGCCCTCGACCCGGCCGATCACGCGGTAGGGGCCGCCGATTCTGTACGGGCAACGGCCGTGCGTCCTTTCTTGCTCCGCGGATGCGGTGATCCGCGCTACGGCCCCTTCCTCGCCATTGCCTCGCCCTAGCGGGTCGAGGCAATGCGGTTACGTAGGGCGAGGCCCAAGATTGCGGGTGCTCCCGCGGCGCCCCGCGCACCAGAGCGGTCTATCGTGGAATTCGGCGAATCACGCAGAATCTCGACTCGGGAGGGCTCTCGATGGAAGCGCTTGCAGCAGCAGCGATCGTCGTCGTGCTCGTGTTGGTCTTACTCACGATGGCCGTCAAACTCGTGCCCCAGTCCAAGGAGTACGTGGTCGAGCGGCTCGGCCGCTATCAGCGGACGCTGACTCCCGGCCTCAACGTGATCATCCCGCTCGTCGATCGGGTGAGAAAGCGCGTGGACATGCGCGAGCAGGTCTTCGCCATCCCCCCCGTGCCTGTCATCACCAAGGACAACGTCGGCATCGAGGTGGACGTCGTCTTCTACTATCGGGTCACCAGCGCCAGCGACTCGATCTATGAGATCGCCGGCCTCGAGAACGCCATCACCGAGCTGGCGGTGACCACGCTGCGGAACGAGCTCGGCACCATGGACCTCGAGGAGGCGCTTAGCTCGCGCGAGGAGATCAACACCCGGCTGCGCGCCGAGCTCGGCGCCGCCACCCAGACCTGGGGACTCAACGTGACGCGTGTGGAGTTAAAATCCCTTGCTCCGCCCGTGCAGGTGCGCCAGGCCATGGAGAAGCTCATCGAGGCGAACCGCTCCAAGCGCGCTGAGATCGAGCGCGCGGAGGGCGACCGCGACTCGGCAATTCTGCGCGCCGAGGGACAAAAGCGGTCCGCGATCCTCACCGCGGAGGGCGACCGCGAATCCGAGATCAGGCGCGCCGAGGGTGAGCGCCAGGCGCTGCGCCTGCGCGGTGAGGGCGAGCAGGCGGCCATCGGCCTGGTCGGCCGGGCCTTCGCCGAGCAGCCGACCGACGAGGTGCGCGCGGCGTTGCTGCTCGCACGCTATATCGACGTCTTCCCGGACATCGCCAGCGGCGACGCCAACAAGCTGATCATCGTGCCGAACGACGGCCTATCCGGCGCCATCGACGCGTCGATACTCGGCGAGGTACTCGGGCGCACGGAGCTCGGCGACGCGCTCGCGGCCCGCGACAACGGCGCCCCTGACGTGACATGAGCGCAGGCGAGATCGCGCTGATCTGGGGCCTGGTCTCGATAGCGGGCTTCGTGGTTGCCGGCTTGGGCCTCATCGAGGGGCTCTATCTGGGAGTCGGCGCGCTCATCGCGCTGGGCCTCGTGCTGGTCGCGCCGGCGTGGGTGAGCCTCGCCGTCTTCACGTTGCTGCTGGTGATCGCGATCCCGATGACGCGGATAATGATCCGGCGCACCAAGTACGACGGGAACGCTCCGGCTACCGGGGTGAGCCGCTACATCGGCGCTCCGGCAACGGTGACGGCGCCGATCAGCGATACGGCCAGCCCCGGCCAGGTGCGCGTGGGCGGCGAGTACTTCCAGGCCCGGGTCACCTTCGACCACTACGCACCGGTGCACCTGGGCACGCGGGTGCTCGTCGACGGAGTGGACGGGTCGCTGCTCGTGGTTACGCCCGAGTCCGCCCTCAGGGAGCGCTACGCCCGGGGGGAGATCACCTACGAGCAGCTCGAGGAGATGCTCGAGGAGGACGTCGGCTAGA
>JAOTZF010000174.1 GCA_029861485.1 Thermoleophilia bacterium
CTTCACGACGATCGACCCGAAGCTCCAGCGCGCCGCCGAGCGAGCCATTCGCGAAACGCTCTACCTCGACGACGATCCCGAGGCGGCGATCGTGATGATCGATACCAAGACCGGCTTCATCAAGGCGATGGCCTCCAGCCAGCAGTACGGTCGCAACAGCCAGTTCAACTTGGCCGCGCAGGCCCTTCGGCAGCCGGGCTCCACCTTCAAGACCTTCGTGCTCACGCGGGCCATCGAGCAGGGGATCAACCCCGCGACGACCTTCTACGAGAGCAAGCGCCTGAAGTTCACCGACCCGACCTACGGGCCGATCGACGTCTCCACCTACTCCAACAGCTATCGCGGCGTCATACCGATCAGCTCGGCCACGCTCAGCTCGGACAACACCGTCTACACCCAGCTCACCATGGATGTCGGGCCGGCCGAGGTGAAGCGTATCGCCGAGCGGATGGGGATCCCGAAGGAGCGCGGACTCCAGCCCTACCCATCGCTCGGCCTCGGGGCCGGAGAGGTGACGCCGCTCGACATGGCGGTGGCCTACTCACCGCTGGCCAACGGCGGTCTGGCCATCGAGCCCGTTGCCATCTCACGGATCGAGAAGGGCCGCAAGGTCACCAAGTTCCGTACCAAGCGCAAGCGCGTGTTCAGCGACGGAGTGGCGTACGAGGTCACCAAGATCCTGCGCGCGAACATCACCGGCGGCACGGGCGGCAACGCCAACATCGGGATTCCGATGGCCGGGAAGACCGGCACCACCGACAACTTCGTCGACGCCTGGTTCATCGGTTACACGCCGCGGTATGTAACGGCGGTCTGGGTGGGCTACCCCAACAACGAGGGCGTGAAGCGCGAGATGCGCAGCGTTCACGGCATCACGGTGGCGGGTGGCAGCTTCCCGGCGCAGATTTGGGGCCGGTTCATGAAGGAGGCGGTGGGCGACACGGCGCAGGAGTTTCCGCTTCCCAAGAACCCCGTCTCCTGGTCGCCGTTCTCGAGCAACTTCATCCAGTCCGCCGGAGAGGCGAAAAGGCGCGAGGAAGAGGAGGCGCGCTCCGTGGCGGAGGAGGCCGAGGAAGAAAAGGAAGAAGCGCGCTCCGAGCGCGAGGCCGCCCGCAGCGCACGCCAGGAGACACCCCCGCCCCCGGTGCAGGTGGAGCCCGATCCACAGCCCGCGCCAGCCCCGCCGCCGACTCCGGAGCCGGTGCCCGACCCCGCACCGGAACCCGCGCCCACTCCGGCTCCTGCCCCGGCCGAACCTCCTCCGGAACCGGCGCCGCCGACGCCCTAGGGCGTTGCCCGCTCCCGGCGGGCCGAACGACGGACCACGCCCCCGACGATCATCGCCGCGATGGCGGCGGCGATGCTGAGCGCGGCGAGAGGCAGTGTCTCGGATGCAACCGCGACCGTGGAGGCGCCGCTGGCGTCGCGTACCGTGACTTCGACGGGCGCGAAGTACGCCGCGCGCACCGCGAGCAGGCTCGCCAGTGCTCCCGAGACGATGGCCATGGCGCCGGCCCACTCGCGGGCCACCGGCCCCGCCCGGGCCACGACGGCGACGCCGGCCACCAGGATGGCCGCGCCGAACAGCGGCAGCAGCCAGAGCTCTCCGGAGACCTCGACGCCCGCCGCGGTGAGTGAGCCGCCCGGCAGGTCCGCGGAGTACCAGGGCAGCACGGCGCTGCCCGCGAGCGCGACGCCGAGCAGCGCCATGGTCGTGCCGAGCATGATGGGGCCTAGAGAGATCATCGAGGCGCAATGCGCGGGGAGCGCCCTCGGCGTCGACGTCGCAGCGCACGCGGCTGCCACCCGCGGGCGATCGGCTCGACCAGGGTCCACAGACAGGCGAGGATGCCCACCGCGAGCGCCGGCAGCACGACTCCGCGCGCGCCGCTGACAGTCGTCTCGACCGCGTACCAGGCCGAGAACAGGAAGCTCTCGTCGAGCCGGGAAGCGAGCCCGCCGATCACCAGCAGCGGTCCAATCACGACGAGCAGAGCCAGCCCGACCGCAGCCCCGGGAGGCCATCGGCGCGAGGCGAGCACGCCGGCGTGAGCGGCCGGCGCGGCGATGAGCGCCGCGAAGGGATTCACGAGCCACAGTGCGAGCATCAGCAGCACAAGGACGGCCAACGCGGCACCGACTTCGCTCTCCGAGTCGGTGTCCGCCCGCCGGTGAAGCAGCGCCAGGTACGTCAGAGTTCCGGCGCTTGCGGCGAGGGCCAGCCCGAGGACCGCGCCGGGCCCGAACTCGACATCCAGCGGAAGCGGGGGAGCGCCCGCGGCGGTGCCGGCAAAGGCGCCGAGCAACGAGGCGATGTGCGCGGCGATGACGGCAGCGCCGATCACCGCGACGCGGCGCAGCACACCGCGCAGGCCGCCGCCTACGCGACCGCGTACCCGGCGCAGCCTGGACCAAGTGTCGGCCGCCATGACGAGGGCCGGCAGCAAGAGCAGGAGCGCGACCGCTCGCAGTGGTTGCGGCCTCAGGATGCGCCCGTTGAGCCAGTAGCCCAAGCCTGGCTCGCGGATCGAATCGGCGGCGTCGAGCGCGCCGAGGAGCTCCGTCGCCGTGGCCCCCGCGAGGGCTACGCGCTCACGGCTCGGCCCGAAGTCGTCGCGCAGAGGCGAGTCCGAGCGGTTCGAGAGCGTGAACGCCGGAATGCCGGCCTCCACGAGGGGGGCGTGGTCGCCGAAGCTCTGCGGCAAGGCGCCGACGGCCACCTGACCGATGGGAGCGGTCTCGAAGCGAGCGCTGGCGCCCGCGCGCTCGACGGCGCGCTCGATTGTGGGTATCAGGTCGAGGCCCGAGCTGATCCCGCCCCCATGGGTCCACACGTAGAGGTCCTCGCTACGTCCCTCGCCCGCCCCGTCGATGACCACCGCGGCGGCGATCGAGAAGTCCGAGAAGCGCGACAGGAACCAGCGGATGCCGGAGTTACCGACCGACGATCCGTCGGTCGAGACGAAGATGACCGGTCTTCGCCGGACGGTAGTCGCGCTGAAGCGGGCGAGTTGCAGCATGATGCCGCTGCTCGAGGCGCCGGCGGCCACCCCGATCGGCGTGTCGCGCGGTGCGACGACCAGGATCCCTCCACGGACGCCTGACTCGGTGGCCGGGAGGGCCAGGAAGATGTTTCGCATGCGGATCAGGCGGCCGCCCGCGTCCCGAGCCGTGAACTGCTGCTCGCGCACCCTCTCCTCGGAGCCCTCGCGGCGCGCGCCGGGCACCGCGAGGAACCGGCGGCGGATCAGATCTGCCGAGGCCTCGTCGGCCGGGCCGCCGGGGGGGCGCCGGCGCGAGACCGCCTCGACCTCGCGGCTGAGATCCAACGCGCTCCCCGTGTCGAAGGCCGTAGGCAGCGCGGGTTCAGGAAGCTCCTGCGGAGACTGAAGCGTCAGCAGCGCGACGATCAGGCCGACGCCCGCCACGATCCAACTCGTCCTATAGAGCCGCAAATTCACCGGCTGGTTGCCTCTCCCTCCGTATCGCTGTGTGGGGTTACGTCGTCGCTAGAGTCTCGCCGGTCTACCGGCCGCCGTTGTGGCCGACCCCGCGACTCGAGGTCCCACTAGTGCTCAGAAGCGTCAACGTCGGCAACCGGTCGCTCGCTGATTACCACAGCATCATTTCCCGTGAGCTGATGGGGGAGATCCATGACCTCGCCGCGAGGCTCCAGGACAAGCGGGTCTGTCACATCAATGCGACGAGCTTCGGGGGCGGCGTGGCGGAGATCATGTACTGCCTGGTCCCCCTCATGAACGACGTGGGCCTGAAGGCCGACTGGCTTGTGATGTTCGGCCAAGATGAATTCTTCAACGTCACGAAGGCCATGCACAACACGCTGCAGGGCGACCCGCGCGAGATCACGGCCGAGGAGCAAGCCGTCTTCGAGCGCTACAACGTTCTGAACGCCGGGGGCCTGAGCGGAGACTACGACTACGTCATCATCCACGACCCCCAGCCCGCGGCCATCAAGCCAAACGCCCAGCTGAATGGTGACGCCAAGTGGATCTGGCGCTGCCACATCGACCTCTCCACGCCCAACCCGCAGGTGCTCGACTGGCTGATGTCCTACGTTCAGGACTACGACCTGTCGGTCTTCCACATGGCCGAGTACATCCCGCCGGGTAATCGTGCGCCCGACC
>JAOTZF010000175.1 GCA_029861485.1 Thermoleophilia bacterium
CCTCGACACCGGCGGGCCGCTCCGGCTCCTTTCCGAGTTGCTGTGGAAGCCCGAGGCGTTTCTGGCGCCGTACGTCTCGTGGGCGCCGATCGACTCGCGCACGACCCGCGCGACGATTTCCGACCGCGGCCTCGAGGAGCACGCGCAGTTTCGGTTCGGCAACCACGGCCCGCTCTGCCGGATCACCGCGGTCCGCCACAAGGATGCCGGCACCAAGAGCTCCGCGCTGCGGCGGTGGGTGGCCACCGGGAGCGACTACCGCAGCGGTGCGGGGGGGTTCTGGTGCCGGGCAGGGCCGAGGCCATGTGGGTCCTGGATACCGGCTCATTCCGGTACTTGGAGGCCGACATCACGGAGGTCACCATCGAGGGTGGCGAGGTCGCCGAGCGCTCATAGGTCGCCTGCGGGGGACCGCCGCTGAGCCGACCGCTGCGGCTTATCCGCAGATCGGGCCTCGGCCGGCCCCCGGCAGGACTCGCGAATCACGGATGCCACCTGCCAGCGGGCCTGGAACGTTTGGCCCGATTGATCGCCGACTTATCGTGAGGTGACGCACATGAAGCGGGAACTCAAGAGCGGCCCAAGCATCGGAGATCTCGATGACACCCCGGTGAGCTACTCGATGACCGAGGGTGTCGTGACCCTGCGGCCGAGCGCCAGTGTCGCCGAGGTCGCCCGCGTAATGGCAAAAGAGAAAATCCATTCGGTCGTCGTGGCCAACCCGCTCGAGCCCGGCCAGGACCCTCGCGGGTCGTGGGGAGTCATCTCCGACCTGGATCTCCTGGCTGCGGCGCGGACACCGGAGGCCACCGCGGGCTCCCTTGCGGCAAGCCCATCGTTGACGGTCTCCCCAGAGGAGAGCCTCGGGCGAGTCGCGAGGCTGATGCGTGACTATCAAGCGAGCCACGTCCTGGTCGTGGGCTTCGATGGCGTTCCGCTCGGGGTCGTTTCGACTCTGGACATCGCCCGGGTGCTGGCGAAGCGCCTGGTGACGCCCGACTCGCGACCCTTGACGACCCCAGAGACCCCGCAATGAAGGGCGCCCCCTACCCGTACATCGTCTGCTGCGTCGACCGCAGCGAGCCGTCGCGGGTAGTCGAAGCGCGAGCTGTCGCCCTGGCTCGCGGGCTGGGCGCACAACTTCGCATGCTGCACGTGATGCGCCCGGCGCGGTCTTTCGCCGGCGGCGTGACAGCTCGCTCCAAGCCCACTGCGACCCTCGAGGGAGAGCTCCGAGGCGAGGCGGCGGCGTGGCTGCTGAAGCACGCCGGTGTCGAGGACGGCGCGGAGCTCACCTTGCTGGAGGCGGCGCTACCGGGCGAGGCAATCTGCGAGTGGGCCGAGCGCCATCCCGTCTCGGTGCTCGTCGCCGGGCAATGCGAGAAGCGCTACCCGCGGGCGCTCGGGAGTACTGCGACCTATCTGAGCATGCACGCCCCATGCGACGTGCTGTTGGTGGACGCCAGCGGAGGGGATGTGGCGGAGGCCGTGTGAGCGCGCTCGGTCACGGCGCCGGCCTCGACGGCAGCGCGTCGGCGGCGCTCCGCCCCTCGTCCTGGGACGCTCCGCCGGCGGCGATGGAGACCCATATCTCGGTCTTGATGTTCGTTGGAGACCGGGCCGTCAAGCTCCACAAGCCGATCCGCACGGCCTTCCTCGACCACAGCTCACGCACCAAGCGTCAGCGCGCATGCCATGAGGAGGTCGCCGTCAATCGCCGCTTTGCGCCCGACGTCTACCTGGGAGTCGTCGATATCGTGAGCGACGACGGCACTCCGCAGGACCACGCGATCGTGATGCGGCGCATGCCCCAAGAGCGTCAACTCAGCCGGACTCTCGGCTATCCCGAGGCCCGGTCGTGCTTGGGAGAGGTTGCGCGGAGAATCGCCGCCGCCCACGCCGAGCAGGAACCCGAGCGGCGTCCCGGCATGGGGGACTGGCGCCAGGTCCGTCAGCTCTGGCAGGACGGTGTGACGCAGATGGCTCCCTTCGCCGATGGGCTCTTTCCGTCCGGGCAGCTCGTGACCGTGGCTCGTCTGGCGCGACGCTACCTCTGCGGTCGCCGGCCGCTGTTTCGCGCGCGCGTCGACGCCGGTCGGATTCGCGACGGGCACGGCGACCTGCTCGCCGACGACATCTACTGCCTGCCCGACGGGCCACGAATCCTCGACTGCCTCGCCTTCGATCGAGCCCTTCGCGTGGCGGACACACTTTCCGACGCGGCCTTCCTGGCAATGGACGTCGAGTCGCGCGGCCACCCCGAGCTCGGCGACGGTTTCCTCGAGGCCTACACCCAGGAGAGCGGGGATCGTTTCCCGGCGAGCCTGGGCCACCACTACCTGGGCTACCGCGCGTTCGTGCGGGCGAAGATCGCCTGTCTCGCCGCCGAGCAAGGGCGCGCGGCCAAGGCGGCACGCGCTCGCCAGCTACTCGCCCTGACTCAGGATTACTTGGAGCGGGCGCAGGTGCGGATGGTCCTCGTGGGAGGGCCCCCCGGAGCGGGCAAGTCAACGTTGTCGGAGGGGCTGGCGGAGGCCGGCGGCCTCGAGCTCATTCGCTCCGATGTGGCCCGCAAGGTCCTGAGCGGGCTGGAGCCGATGGATTCTGCGGCAGCCGACTACCAGGCAGGGGCGTATGCCCCGGCCGTTACGGACCTGGTCTACTCGGCCATGCTCTCGAGGGCTCGCCGGCTGCTCTCCCTCGGGCACTCGGTCATCCTCGACGCGTCCTGGTCGACGGCCGAGCACAGAGCGAAAGCCAGGCAGGCGGCGGCCTTTGCAGCGGCTGACCTACAGGAGGTTCGTTGCGAGGTGCCGGCCGAGGTGGCCCGTCAACGCATCCTGGATCGTGCTCTTGTCGGCACGGACCCCTCTGATGCGACGGTGGCCATCGCCGATCGTATGCGCGCGAGCTTCCAAGCCTGGCCCGAGGCTACGCCCCTCGATACCTCGGGTACCAGAGAGCACTTCCTCTCCGCCGCTGCGTCCGCACTTGGCCTGAGGGTTCCGGCGCCGAGCTGGGGCGCAGCCGCCGCGCCTGCTTTTGCGGGCGCGGCCGCTGCGCCCTAAAGGCCGAGGACGACGCTCTGAAAGACGACCATCGCGAGGCCGGCGGCGACGATGATCAGAGCGACCTTCACGCCGGAGAGCAGCCGCGCCGCCCCCGGGGCAAGTTCGACCAAGGACATCCACACCATGGCGCCCGCAGCGAATCCGAGTCCGAGGGGAAGCGCCGGTGCGAGCAGGTCGACCAGGATGAATGCGGGGACCGCCATCAACGGCTGGGGCAAGCTCGAGAAGATGCTCCAGCCCGCGGCAGCCGCAACCGAGACCCCACGCGGAATGAGCACGAGACTGATCGCGAGCCCCTCGGGGATGTTGTGCAGGGCGATGGCGATCGTCGTGGCGAGCCCGAGGGGCTCTCCGCCGCCGTATGCGACTCCGACTCCAACTCCCTCGGCGACCGAGTGGGCGGTCATGATGGCGAGGATCAACACCGCCTTGCGCGCGCTCTCGTCTCTCAGCGCTCCGAAGTGAAGACCGTCTCCATGGGGCAGGCTCCGCCGCACGAGGACCACGAACCCGGCGCCGGTTGCAGCGCCGAATATCGTCCGCCAGAGGCTCCAGTCGACCCCTTCGCCGACCAGACCGATACTGGCGCCGATCATCACGCCCGCAGCAGCCGCGTTCGCGGCTCCCAGCCAACTCCGGGAAACCTGCCGCACCGCCAGGAAGGGCAGCGCGCCCAGGCCGGTGGCCAGGGCCGTGAGGGTCGCGCCGATCGCGACCAACAGCGGCGTGGAGGACAGTGCTAACCGCTATGCAGCCGGGGCAAGCACTGCTCCTCGAGCCAGGTCTGCCAGTCCTGGAGCCCCCGCTCGTCAATGGCCGCAGCCACGCCGAATACCTGCACGCGAGGGGCCGCCGCCTTGATCATCCGGCGCGCGGCCGAGAGGTCGAACTCATCGGGAGCGGCGTCGAGTTTCGTGATGACGACGGCCTCGAGGTCGGTGAAGTCGTCCGCCTTCGCGTGCCCGATGTCGTGGGCTGACGTGACGAGCACCCGAAGACTCTCGCCGAGCTCATCCTCGTGAGCCGCTGGTTGGTCGCTGTTCTCGAACAGCACCACGTCGACCGGGCCAAGG
>JAOTZF010000176.1 GCA_029861485.1 Thermoleophilia bacterium
CAGCGTCGGCCGGTGGCGGCGTCTCGATGTCCTTCGGGTTCCAGCGGCGGAGGCGATTGGAGTTCAAGACCACCGACAGACTGCTCGCGGCCATGGCGGCCGCGGCGATCATCGGGCTCAGTCGCAGCCCCAGAAACGGATAGAGAACGCCAGCGGCAATGGGAATTCCGACCGCGTTGTAGACGAAGGCCAGGAAGAGGTTCTGCCGGATGTTGCGCATCGTCGCGCGGCTCAGGGTGATTGCCGTCACGACGCCCTTCAGCGCGCCCGAGATGAGGGTCATATCGGACGCCTCGATTGCCACGTCGGTCCCGGTGCCGATCGCAAATCCGACGTCGGCCTGGGCGAGCGCCGGGGCGTCGTTGATGCCATCGCCAACCATGCCCACCAGGCCGCCCTCGTCCTGGAGGCGCCGGACCTCGAGCGCCTTGCTCTCCGGGAGCACCTCAGCGAGCACACGCTCCACACCAACTTGACGGGCGATCGCTTTGGCCGTTCGGGCGTTGTCGCCCGTGATCATCACGGCTTCGAGCCCGAGGCCCCTCAGAGAGGCGATAGCCGCCGCCGAGTCGGCCTTGACCGTGTCGGCGACGGCGATCACGCCTGAGGCACACCCATCTATCGCGACGAGCATTGGAGTCTTGCCCTCACCCGCGAGCGCAGTGAGCGCCGTTCGGTATGGCGTGCTGTCGATCCCCTCATCCTCAAAGAGGCGCTCGTTCCCGATCAGCACCCCGTGCCCCTCGACGCGTGCGCGCGCACCTTTTCCGGTGATCGAATCGAAGTCATCCGGATCCGCGAGCCTGATGCCACGGGCTCTGGCCCCCTCGACGATGGCCTGGGCGAGGGCATGCTCGGAGGCGTTCTCGATCGATGCAACGAGGCGAAGCAGCTCGTCTTCGTCCAACTCGGGCGCGGCGATCACGTCGGTGAGTGACGGCTCTCCACGGGTAATCGTGCCGGTCTTGTCGAGCACGATCGTGTCGAGTCGTTCGGCGGTCTCAAGAGACTCGGCAGATCGGATCAGAATGCCGTGCTCTGCCCCCTTTCCCGTGCCGACCATGATCGACAGCGGAGTAGCCAGGCCCAGCGCACAGGGGCAGGCGATGATCAGAACCGTTACCGCGGCGACCAGCGCGAAGGTCAACGCGGGGGCTGGGCCGACGACGAACCACGCGACGAACGTGGCAACCGCGATCAGCATGACCGCCGGCACGAAGTACGAGGAGACCTGGTCGGCCAGGCGCTGAATCGGCGCCTTGGAGCCTTGGGCTTGCTCGACGAGCTTGATGATCTGAGACAGCATCGTGTCCGCGCCCACGCGGGTCGCCTCGAAACGGAAGGACCCGGTCTGGTTGAGCGTGGCGCCGGTCACCTCGTCTCCTTCTCCCTTGCTCGTCGGCATGGACTCACCGGTGACCATCGATTCATCGATGGTCGTGTGCCCGTCGAGGATCACGCCGTCCACCGGAACCTTTTCTCCTGGCCGCACGAGCATCACGTCGCCGAGGCCGACGTCCTCGATCGGCGTGGAGATCTCCTTGCCATTACGGATGACCGTTGCCGTGCGGGCCTGAAGTCCGATCAGCGCGCGGATGGCCTCACCCGTGCCGGCCTTGGCGCGCGCCTCCAACAGTCGCCCGAGCAGGATCAGCGTGATGATGACTCCGACCGCCTCGTAGTAGACCTCGCGCACGTCTGACGGCAGGACATCCGGGGCCACGGTCACGAGCAGGCTGTAGGCGAACGCCGCGGTGGTTCCGATTGTGATCAGCGTGTTCATTTCTGCAGTGCGATGGCGCAGCGTCAGCCAGCCGATGCGGTGGATCGGCCAGCCGGCGTAGAACATGACCGGGGCGATAAGCGCGAGCTGAAACCAGTGGTTGAGCATCAGATCCGGGACCCAGGCGGCGGAGAGGAACTCGCTCGCCATCACCGCGACCACCACCGGGGCGGTCAGTACCGCGCCAACGAGGACTCGACGCGAGAGATCGCGAATCTCGGCGCGGCGGTCGGCGGCTTCCTGCTCCTCGGTCTCGACGGCGCTCGAGCGAACCTGCTCAACGAGCTGGTAGCCGGCCGCGGCAACGTGATCGATCAACCCGCGCGTCGTGATCAGGGCAGCGTTGTAGTCCACCGCAGCCCGCTTAGACGCGAAGTTCACTTCGGCGCGCTCAACGCCGTCGAGCTCACTCAGAAGCGCCTCGATGTTCGCGACGCACGACGCACAGCTTGCCCCCTCGGTGATCCTGAACTCCGCGTGGGTCGGCTTATCGACACTCGGGCGGGTGCCAACGCCGACCGCCCGTGCAGTCTCTGCGGCCTCGTCGCCGGCCACGCGTGGCGAGCCGTGACCATCGCCATTCGAACTCGCCTCCACGATGACGGTGCCATGCACCATGTTCATTCCGCAGGCGAAGGGGAACTCACCGGCCTGCTCGGGCGTGAACTCGACGGTCGTCGACCTAAACGCCGGCAGCGCCTTCGATACGCCGAGGTCGGGGAAGACGACCCGCGAAGTGCAGTCGCCAGCCTCCTGGCGGTCGAATACCAGGCGGGCCGGGACGCCCTTGCGGAGGCGGATCACCTCGGGGGAGTAGCCGCCCTTGACGGTGATCTCGATCTCTTGGATACCCTCGCGGACCCTTGCCTCGTGGGCCCGCCTGGGTCCGAAGAAGAACCACACGATTGCCATTGCGAGGGCCGTGCCGACGACGATCACTGCGATCTCAGGTACGCCCATCGGGCTCCTCCGGTGCTCGTCGTGCCCAACCTCGAAGGGCGGTTGTGCGCTTCAGAGCGCTGGACACGCGTTTCCTCAACCACGGTACACCCTCTAGTCAACTAGAAGCTCAAGCCCTATGGTTCGGGCGTGCGCATCGGAGAACTCGCTAAGGCAAGCGGCGTCTCAGACAGGACGATTCGCTACTACGAGAGCATCGGGCTTCTGCCGGAGCCCGGGCGCACCCCGGCCGGCTACCGCGACTATGGGAGCGACGCGATCACGCGGCTGCGCTTCGTTGCGGATGCGCAGACCACCGGTCTGAGCCTGACCGAGATCGCCAGCGTGCTCGAGCTGAAGGACGCGAACACTCCAAGTTGCGACCACACCCGCGAGCTCCTGGAGTACCACCTCAGCGAGATCGAAGGCCGCATCGAGGCGCTCGAGTCGACGCGTCTTGAACTAAGACGCCTGATCGGGCGCGCACGAAAGCTGGATCCCTCCGATTGCTCCGATCCTCAGCGCTGCCAGGTAATCGGCGCGGGGATCGAGTCTCAGCTCGCGAAAAGGATCGACGAGCACTGATCCACAGGGCGGCGGCGTATTGGCCCTGGCCATCGGCGCCGCGATCGTGCTGCGCTCTCGTGTGCCACGCCCGGTTGCCCCGCACGACTGACCGGTCCTGAGAGCGCTCTTTCGCGAACCCAGGAATCCCGGCATCCACGCGCTCGGCGCTCGACGATGACGACGAGCTTGGGCCCGGCGGCGCCCGTGGAGCCGATCTCGGCAGCAAAGTGGCGAGAACGCCCGTGGTCGATCCCATCGTCGGTTCAGGCCGAGTTGCGCGCCGCAGGCTAGAACGCCTCTATCCCACTGACCACCCGCCGCCGCTTACCGCAAACGGCGTCGCCGAGCTTCGGAGGAAGCCCGTGCCGCTCGCACTGAGTACCAACGTTCGCCTCGCGGTCGCGGTTGTGACCGCTCTCGCTCTAGCTCTTGCGCTGGGATCCAACCGCGCGCAGGCGGCCAGCGGCGACTTCTCGATCGATTTCGCCGCGGCAGCGCCGAGCTCGTACGACCATGCCACGGGTGGCGGCGCGTTCAACGACCGCACGATCAACGAGGACGTCGTGGAGAGCCTGAACGGCGGCGACTTCTCATGCGGTGACCTCGTCAGCTTCTTACCCCGAGTGACCGTCGCCGGTGACGCCGCGGCCAACCAGACGATCACGATGGACTTCTCGTTCGGCGCAAGCACGACGGGCGGCGGCGAGGTCGGCTACGGCGACATCGTCAGCGTGGCGGTGAATCGTGACGTCGGTGACACCGGGAACTCAGAGGACGGCGGAAGCACGGCGGCGTTCACCGAGACCCCCCCGTCCTCGCCGTTTAC
>JAOTZF010000177.1 GCA_029861485.1 Thermoleophilia bacterium
GTGCGGCTCGTGCTCCTGGTAGACGTGCAGAACCAGCTGCTGAATCCCTTCGCGACCGAGAAAGTCGCCCAAACGATGGCCGACCTCGCGGTCGATCGCCCGTCTGATCAACAGGGCTGGGAGCTGATCATCGCCAAGACCAAGGAGAAGCGGGAGGGCATGATCACCCGCGTGTTCGACGCTGCGGAGCTGGTGCTCACCCCCGAGCTGATGCCGCTCTTCACGCGCGCCGCGGAGCCCGCCCGCCTCATGGGCGGCGGGGGATAGCCCGCCACCCCACCAACGCCGAGCGCGAAGCTGCCGCGCTGTCGACTGTCGAGCGCTTCGTGAGCGCCTGGCGGGGGGATGGCGACGCGATGCTCCGCGAGAGCATTCGAGACGACGCGGTGTGGCTGAGCTCGTCCGGTCGCTTCGAGGGGCCGGGCCCGATTGCGGCGCATCTCCACTCCAACAGACCGAATCGGGACTGCCGCATCCAACAACACGGGGCCCATGCGGCGGTGCGATCTGGCGCAGGGCTCGTCGTGATCGAGATCCGCGGCGACCGGGTTGTGTTCGGCGCCGACGCGAGTCGTTAGCGGAGCACAAGAAACCGCCATTCAGAGGCCGGTTCTTGGGGTCGGCTAACAACGGTCTTACTCGTCAACCCAAACCGCCAGAAAGCCTGCCCACCGTCGAGAGATATCGCAGAGAACTTCCGATGGAGGGCAAATCCACATGAAGACTCGAAAGCGCGTGATCGCGGCCATCGCCATCTTGGCGGTCGCGACACCGGCTGCTCTTGCGACGCACAACGTCATGGAGGGCACCGACAAGGGCGAGACCATCACGGGGACCGAGAAGCGGGACCTGATTTATGCCAAGGGCGGCGACGACATCGTCAACGCGCTCGGCGGACCGGACGGCGTGCGCGCCGGAACCGGCAACGACGAGGTCAACGGCGGACATGGCCGCGACCGCCTCGGCGGCGGCGAGGGTGACGACACCCTCAACGGCGGAAAGCACCGTGACCGGCTGCATGGCGGTCCGGGCAACGACACTCTGAACGGTGACCAGGGGCGCGACCGCGCCTGGGGCCGTGACGGCAACGACGCCATCAACGGTGGCGACCACCGCGATTTCCTCCGCGGAAACGAGGGGGAGGACACGATCAAGGGTGGAAACGGTCGCGACAGCATTCGCGGTGGCGCCGACAACGACTCCCTGTACGGCGAGAACGGCCGCGACCGCGTTCATGGCGGTCCGGGCGACGACATGATCGACGGCGGCGCTCACCGCGACTACCTGCGTGGCGGCTCCGGCGACGACATCGTCAACGGTGGCGTCGGCAACGACCGCATCTGGGTCGGCTACGGCGAGGACAAGGCCGACGGCGGCGCCGGCAACGACCGCATCCATGCGGTCGCCCGCGACGGACAGGTCGACGCCATCACCTGCGGTGAGGGTAAGGACGTCGTCTTTCTGCGCTCCGAGGACACCGCGGACGAGACCTGCGAAAAGGTCCGCGTGGTCGACGGCACCAAGGCCGAGCGGCCCAAGCATCCGCGCCCTGCGCCCAAGGACCCCGGCAAGCGGCCTCCGAAGGACACGCAGCGACCGACCGCCGAGGCCTAGCCCTCCTCAGGTGGGACCGTCCGGGATTGGTCATCACCGGGCGGTCCACCCCCGTTGGCGAATGCCCACGATTGCCGCGGGCATTCGCCGTTCAGGGGCACACCCGCAGTCGAGATGGAGACGGTCTCCCAGGCCACGCCCTCCACGCCCTCGCGCCGGCCCACGCGAGTCACGACCCCGCCGCCATCTCTCGACCGGCGGGGTCGTTGACGGCCTCCAGGTCATGCGCGGATCGGGCCACCAACGCGACCCGGGCGTCGGCTCGATCGAGCGCTCGGGCCGTCGCGGCCCCGATCCCACGGCATGCGCCCCGCAGCACGGCACCGCCACCCTCGAGTGTCAAAGGAGCACGCGGGCTCACACCCGCATGCTGGAATGGACGTGGCAGGCAGGCCGCCCCCGCATCCGGGCCGGGACACGAGGGCGATGAGGCCTGCGCTATGCGATCTGCTCGTACGCCGGAAGCGTCAGGAACTCGGTGAACTCGTCCTTGACCGTGATCTCCCGGAAGAGCTTCGCGGCCTGATTGAACTTCTTGGTCGCGTAATCGTCCGCCGTTTGTGTGATCTTCGCCAACTCCTCCTCGAGAACCTGGTCGAAGAGCTCGGCGGTCACCTTGCGGCCGTCGTCGAGCACGCCGTGGGGCGAGCGTATCCACTGCCACACCTGGCTGCGGGAGATCTCGGCGGTGGCAGCGTCCTCCATGAGGTTGTTGATCGGCACCGCGCCCAAGCCGGCGAGCCAAAAGCCCATGTACTGGATCCCGACGCTGACGTTGAGCCGCAGTCCTTCCTCGGTGATCGGCGTCGTCGGTCCGAAGTCCAGAAGGTCCGCCTGGGTCACCTCGACGTCGTCCAGCTGCTTCTCGAGCTGGTTCGGCTTGTCGCCGAGAACGGCCTCGAACGCTTCAAGGGCCACCGGTACCAGGCCCGGGTGGGCCAGCCACGTGCCGTCGTGGCCGAGGTTCGCCTCGCGTACCTTGTCCTGGCGCACGAGTTCGAAGGCCTTGGCGTTAGCCTCTTCGTCGTCCTTGATGGGGATCTGCGCCGCCATGCCGCCCATGGCGTGCGCACCCCGGCGGTGACACGTCTTCACCAGCAGGGTCGCGTAGCTGGTCATGAAGTGAGTAGTCATGGTCACCAGCTTCCGATCGGCGAGCACCATCTCGGGATCGCGGCCGAAGCGCTTGATGCAGCTGAAGATGTAGTCCCAGCGCCCCGCGTTGAGCCCCGTCGAGTGCTCGCGCAGCTCATAGAGGATCTCGTCCATCTGGAACGCGGCCATGATCGTCTCGATGAGGACGGTGGCCTTGATGGTGCCCTGGGGCACGCCGCCGTAGTCCTGAGTGTGGACGAAGATGTCGTTCCAGAGGCGCGCCTCCAGGTGGTGCTCCATCTTCGGCAGGTAGAAGTACGGCCCGGTGCCGCGCTGCTCGAGCTCCTGGTGATTGGTGAGGAAGTACACCGCCATGTCGAAGATGCCGCCCGACACGGGCTGGCCGTCGACGGTGACGTGCTTCTCGACGAGATGCCACCCGCGAGGGCGCACGATGAGCGTGGCCAGCTTCTCGCCCAGCTCGTAGGTCTTCTCGCCCTGCTGGAGGCTGATCGTGCGGTTGACCGCGTCGCGAAGGTTGACCTGCCCCTGGATGATGTTCTTCCAGGTGGGCGTGTTCGAGTCCTCGAAGTCGGTCATGTAGGAGTCGGCGCCCGAGTTCAGCGCGTTGATGATCATCTTGCGGTCCACCGGGCCGGTGATCTCCGCGCGCCGATTCAGCATGTCCTCCGGCTGCGGGGCGATCTTCCAGTCACCTGCGCGGATGTCTGCGGTCTCCTCGAGGAAGTCCGGCTTCTCACCGGCATCGAGGGCTGCCTGCCGATCTACACGGGCCTGCAGAAGCTCGCGCCGGCGCGCGTCGAACCTGCGGTGCAGTTGGGCCACGAGCTCCAACGCATCGGGCGTGAGGATCGTCGCGCCTTCGGCGTCGACCTCTCCGGTGACCTCAACTCCGGCCGGGGTCTGCAGGCTGCTCATTCTCGTGCTCTCTTCCTTCGGAATTCTCGGCTGAAAGCCGGAAGGCGACGACGGGCGCTCCCCGTTCTCGCGGAGCGCCCGCCGCGGATGGATTCGACATCGGGCGCCCCGCCCCGGGCCCGCCAGTCAGCCTAGTTGAACGCGCTTGCTCCGTGGGCCTGCAGAGTGCAGTGTGCTGGACGTCCTCCCATGCCCGGCGGCGCTGCCGGCAGCGGGTTGGCTACTTCGGACGGATCTCCAGCTGTGTGCCCGGCTGGATCTCCTGCGCGAGCCTGCGCACGTCGCGGTTGTACATCCGCACGCATCCATGCGAGGCGCGCGTGCCGATCACCTGTGGCTGCGAGGTGCCGTGGATCGCCACGCGGCCGTTTCCGCCCGCGTACTCGTTGAGAACGCGGCTGTATCCGGTGATGGGGAGCACCCACGGACCGAGAAATCC
>JAOTZF010000178.1 GCA_029861485.1 Thermoleophilia bacterium
GGGGAGCAGAAGGCCTTCGACGCCGTCGCCCTGTTGCGTAGCGACCTCATCCCCGAGGCGTTCAGCGATGCGCCTGCAGAGGTGCTTGTGACCGGTCAGAGCGCCGGCCAGAGTGACTTCACCGACAACATCAACGCCCGCACGCCGATCGTCTATGCCTTCGTCGTGATCACCGCCTTCCTGCTCCTGCTGGTGATGTACCGCTCGCCACTGATCGCGGTCATCACGGTCGTGCTCAACCTTCTCGCCGTCGCTGCCGCCTACGGCGTGCTGGTGCTGGTATTCCAGAAGGGGTACGCCTTCGAAGGGCTCTTCGACTTCGAGGCGACCGGCATCATCGAGTCGTGGCTGCCGCTGTTCGTCTTCACGATCATGTTCGGCATCAGCATGGATTACCTCACGTTCGCAATCGGCCGGGTGAAGGAGTTCCACGACGAGGGGCTCGACACCGAGCCCGCGATCCGCGAGGCGGTCACCGACGGCTACGGAGTGATCTTCAGCGCGGCAGCGGTGATGGTCGCCGTGGCGATGGTCTTCGCCTTCACGCGCGACATCGGCTTGCAGCAGTTCGGTTTCACCCTCGCGATCGCGGTCTTGCTGGATGCCACCGTGATCCTGGCGGTGCTGCTGCCGGCTGCGCTACGGCTCGCCGGCGATCGGCTGTGGTACCTGCCGTCATGGCTGGATTGGCTGCCTGGCGGTCGTGCGGCAATTGCGCCGCGGCAGTCAGCGGGAGCAGCACCCGGGGCGGCGCGGCGATGAGCAACAGGGCCAATGCGGAACCGCGAGGCTGAGCGTGAGCGCCGCAGGTCCGTCCGCCGGCGGCCAGCGGCAGAGCAGCCGCGTGGGCCCCGGGCGGCAACCGGGGTATGGCCGCTTGCTGCGGCACTACCGCTTCCCCTTGTTCCTCTTGGCATTCGCCGTCGCATACGGGGTGCTGGGCTACTGGCTGGTCGCCGGATGGGTCTTCGGAGACGCCCTCTACATGACGGTCATCGCGCTCAGCACGGTCGGTTTCCAGGAGGTTCAACCGCTCGGAGCCGGAGAGCGCCTTTTCACCATCAGTCTGATCCTGATCGGCGTCGGCGCGGTGTTCACGGCCATCGGGCTGGTGACCGAGCACGCCGCATCGGGGGAGCTCGGTCGTGAGCTGCGGAGGCTCCGCGTGAACCGGAATCTCGGCAAGTTCGATCGGCACGTGATCGTCTGCGGGTACGGCCGCGTGGGGGAGGCCACCGTCGGCGAGCTACTCGCCTCCGGAGTACCGACCCTCGTCATCGATCGCGACCAGGAATCGCCGGAGGAGCTGCGCAGAGACGGCGGGGTTGGGTGGCTGAACGCCGACGCGACCCAGGAGACGGTCCTCGAGCGGGGGGGAATCGGGCGTGCCACCGCGCTGATCACGGCGATCGGATCCGATGCCGTGAACGTCTACATCACGCTGACCGCACGCATGCTCAACCCGGACCTGAACATCATCGCGCTGGCAACCGATCCCGAATCCAGCGACCAGTTGATTCGCGCCGGCGCCGACCGGGTCACCTCCCTCAGCACGATCGGCGGGCACAACCTGGCGGGCTACGCCGTGCGGCCGAACCTCGCCGACTTCATCGACCTCAGCACGGCGTCGTCCGAGGAGATGGTTCAGGAGCTGACGGTCGCTGCCGGCTCGTCTCTCGACGGCGCCGCCATCCGCGATCTGCCGGGAACTCGCACGAGCGTCGAGCCGAACGAGGTCGCGGTGGTCGGGCTGAAGCGCCGGGGCGAGCAGATGCGGGCCTCACCCCCGGTAGACACGGTGCTCCACGCCGGAGACATCATCATCGTCTGGGGTACGGGGGAGGCTCGCCGGGCACTCATCGAATGAGGATCGGCAGTCATATCCCGACGGATACGAGACCCGGGCGCCATTCAGACTGACGCCCGGGTAGTGAGGACGACCCGTCGCTCCCGCGGCCCCTCGGGCCGCGTCGCAGCCCCGTGAGCTAGGCGAGAGCCTGGCTCTTGATCTTCTGGAACTCCTCCTCGCTGATGGTACCCGCGTCGAGCAGCTCCTTTGCCTTCGCGATCTGAGCCGCCGAGCCGCCCGCAGTTTGACGGATGTACGCGTCGACTGAGGCCTGGTAGTCGGCCGCATCCTGCGCCTGGCGCCGGGCCATGTTGTCGCCCCTGGCGACCAGGTAGATGAGGAGGCCGATGAACGGCAGGATGATGATCAAGATCAACCAGAGCGCCTTGGCCCCGCCAGAAAGATCATCACTTCGAAACACGTCCACGACGACGTGGAACAGGATCACGAAGAACATGACCGCAAAGAAGATGATCAGTAGCGACCACAAGAACTCGCCGAAGCTAATGGCCAACAATGGACCCACGGCACCACTCATATAGTTACCCCCTTGAACTCGCTTTTCCGGACCGGTGTCCAAGAATGGACATCGTCCCCGGCCGACGGAACCTTGTCATGAGCATCGCAGGACCGCCAGTGTCAACCACCCGGCGCCGGTGAGATTCGCTGGTCTGCGGCTCTGCTGTCGGCTCAGGCCCGGCTCGCCAGCGTCTGCACACGGGTGTCGAGAGCTTGCAGTTGGCCGGTGAGCGCCTCAAGCAGATCAGCTTGAGCCTCCTGCGCGGCTGAGACCCCCCCGATCTGCTCGGCAAGCCGCACTCAGGGGCGCGAGCGAGCGAGCTCAGGAGCGGCTGGCTACTCCCCGCGATTGTGCTGACGCTCGCCGTTTGCGGTGATAGCGGTCGGTCTGCTCAAACGCCACCGGCGCAACCAGGCATAGCCGACACCTCCCGAAAGAAGCCGTTGCGTCTCACCCATCGTCGGCGTTAGGGTCGCCTTATCGTGGGGCTCTACGCCGCGCTACCGGGGGGGTCATGTTGCAGCCGACGTATCGAGCCTTCGCTCGAGAAGCACCGTGTCGTGCCATCCGGTTGGCCCGCGCGCCGATCGGTGGGCAGCCGTGAGCGAGGCAGACGCCAAGGCGGGCAATGCCCCGACAACGTCGCGCTGGCGCAGCTTCTGGGTGGGCCTCCTGATCGCGGTCGGCTGCCTCGCGGTTGTGCTTGGCAGCGTCGCGGTGTGGCTGGAGTACACGGCGCTTGATACCGACGAGTACGTGAACACGGTTGCGCCGCTGCCGTCCGAGCCAGCGGTGGCTGATGCGGTGAGCGCATTCGTGGTCGAGGAGGTCGTCCGCGAGACCGACGCCGAGGCTCAGCTCGAGACGGCTTTGCGCAAGAACCTGGGACCCGAGGCCGCCAAGTTCTCGGGCGTCATCGCGTCGAGCATCGCGACCCGAGCCGAAGACGCCGTGGCAGAGCTGATCCAGAGCGAGCAATTCGGGGAGCTCTGGAATCAGGCGCACCGCGGCGCCCACACCCTCGCGCTCGCAGCCATCGAGAACGACAACGAGGTGCTCGTCGAGACCGACGGCAAGGTCGTGCTCGATCTGAAGCCCGTGATCGACCAGGTCGTCGCGGACATCAGCGGCGAGACGGGCGTGGACGTCCCCGTGCCGGAGGACATCGGCAGTGTCGAGCTTTTCGAAGCCGGGAACCTGTCCGAGGTGCAGGACACCGTCAACCTCCTCAAGACCCTGGCGTGGCTGCTGCCGGTCGTGATGCTGATCGCGTTCGCCCTGGCGATCTGGTTCTCCCGCGGGCGCTGGCGCACGGTGATGCAGATCGGCTTCGGCCTGATCATCGCCGCGCTGCTGACGGCGGTGATCCTGCGGTTCACCCGCAATCAGGTCATCGATAACGTCGCCGATCAAGACCTGCCGGAGGACGCTGTTTCCGCCATCTGGGACGTGCTGATCCGTAACCTGGAGAACCAGACCTGGATCGTGCTGCTGGTGGGGGTCGTTGCGGTCGCCACAGGTGCCGTCATGGGCGACTACGACTGGGCCAAGTCACTACGGACGTCTCTCGCCGAACAGGCCGAGAGCGCCGAAGCGCAGAGCGCGCTACAGCGCTTTGCCCGGGAGCGCACCGACCTGATGCGGGGCATCGGGGTGGGGGTGGGTATCCTTCTGCTGCTGCTCTTGCCCGACCCGAGCATCTTGGTGGCGCTCGGG
>JAOTZF010000011.1 GCA_029861485.1 Thermoleophilia bacterium
AGCGCCGCCGAGCAGGGCGCGGCGGTTGCCAGCCGCGTGGAGCGTGAGGCGCTTGACACCAGGAGCGCCGACGAGCACGTCGCGACCGTCAAGGACATCGAGAGTGGCGATCGCATGCGCGCAATGGAGCTCCACGGTTCCGAAGGCGATCTCGCCGCGCTCGGCCGCCTCGCGCGCTCCGGTACCTCGTCCAGGATCCAGCGCACCTTGGTCGCCGAGAACTAGGGATCAATCACCAGTCGGGTGGGTTCGTGGATCCGGCCCCCGTGGCCTCCGCGCTCGAGCTGCGAGCAGAATTTCAGCGGTGCGCCGGTCCTGCCAGACGATGGCCGGGTGCACCGGGCGACCGGACGGGCGCTCCCACACGATGGTCGTCTCGCGCTGGTTGGTGATGCCGATCGCTGCGAAGCTCTCCGTTCCGCGCCGGAGTCGGCTGCCGCCGTGCGCGCAACCGCGAGCTGCGACTCCCAGATCTCGACTGGATCGTGCTCGACCCAACCGGTCCTGGGAAACGACTGCGTGAGCTCCTGCTCGGCGGCCGAGAGCACCTCCGCCCGCTCGTCGAAGACGATTGCCCGCGAGGTCGTCGTCCCCTGATCGAGTGCGAGGATGTATGGCATCGAACCTCCCGCAGGGCACGCTAGAGCTCGCGAGAGGCGCACAGCCAACGGTTCCTTTGCTCCATGACATCGACAGGGCTCTCGACCGTCATCAGTCCGCTAACATCCTCCGGCCCTGAATCCGACCAGCATTTCGAGATGGCCAACCTGAAGCTCACCGCCGACCCCCGAACCGAGACGGGCAGCCGCGCCTCACGGCGACTGCGCCGCCAGGGCCTCGTGCCTGGCGTCGTCTACGGCAAGGGCGAAGAAGCGACCGCATTCGTGGTCGAGGATCGCGAGTTCCGTCGCCTCCTGCGTGAAGGTGCCCGCGGAAGCCTCCTCGATGTCACCGTTGGTGACGCCAGGTCCGTCCCGACGCTGGTCAAGGACCTGCAGCGCGACCCCATCCGCGGAGATCTGGTCCACATCGACCTCCAAGAGGTCGACCTCAAAGCGACCGTCGACTCCCCGGTGCCGGTCGTGCTCACCGGCTCACCGGTCGGCGTCCGAGAGGGCGGCATCCTCGACCAGACCCTGCGCGAGATCGTCGTGCGGGCCTTGCCGGACGAGCTACCCGACTCCCTCGAGATCGATGTCAGCGAGCTGGCCGTCGGCGAGACCGTCAACGTCTCGGACCTCGTCGCACCCCAGGGCGTCGATGTGCTCGGTGACCCCGAGGCGAGCATCGCCTCGATCATGCTGCCGCGTGCCGCGGTCGAAGAGGAAGAGGTCGTGGAGGGCGAGGAGCTGGAAGGCGAGGAAGGCGTCGAGGGCGAGGAGGCCGTCGAGGGCGCAGCCGACGAGGACTCCGGCGACTCCGGCGACGAGTAGTCGAGGGGGCGCGCCTCCACACGTGCGCCTCGACCGGCGGTGAACGACCCCGACACGTCCTCGCCACTGCCAATCGGCCTGATCGCGGGGCTGGGCAATCCGGGCGATCGGTATCGCCGTACCCGTCACAACCTCGGCCGGCGCGTGGTCGAGGAGCTCGCCCGACGCCTCGACGCAGGCAAGCCACGCGACCGCTACGCGGGGAGGCTCTGGCAGGCCCGCGGGCCGGGAGGGCCGGTCGCACTACTGGTGCCTACGACCTTCATGAACCTCTCAGGTGACAGTGTGGGCCCCGCGATGGGCGCGTTGAAGCTGTCGCCCGCCCAGGTGCTCGTGATCCACGATGAGGTCGACCTGCCGTTCGGCACGGTGCGCGGCAAGGTCGGCGGCGGCGTCGCCGGCCACAACGGGCTGCGCTCGGTACGCGCGGGACTCGGCACCACGGACTTCCTGCGGATCCGCCTCGGCGTCGGCCGTCCCGGCGACTGCTTTCGCGGTGACACCGCCGCATGGGTGCTCGCCGCGCCAACCGAGCCCGAGGGCGACGTGGAGGCGATGGTCATGCGCGGCGCCGACATGGCTGAGCGCGCTCTGGCCGACGGGATGGACGCTGCGGTCGCGGCGTTTCATGCCCGCGAGCCCGGCGCCCGTCGCAAAGCCTCCCCACAGCCATCCGACCCATCCGCGTGAGCGACGTACCGGCCCTCGAGGGGGCGCTGCTCGAGGTGCCCGAGGTTGCGGAGGCCGTTCAGGCGCTGAGCCAGGACACCGCTGCCCAGGCCATCGCCATCGGCAGGCCGGCGTGGCCCCTCGCTATCGCCACCCTCCTGCGGGCCCTCGAGCGACCTCTGCTGGTCGTCGTCCCTCGCGACGAGGAGGCGCGCGGACTGGCGAGTGAGGTCGACGCCCTGCTGGGCGCGGGCACCACGGCGCTGCTGCCGACGGTCGCCGCCGCGGCGCGCTCGGAGGTCGGCGCGGCGCCCCACCTGGTTGGGCAGCGGGCTCGGGCGGTCTCCTGGATCGGCCAGGAGAGGGCTCGCCTGGTCATCGCCGGAGTCGGCGCGCTCGCGGAGTCCACGGCGGCGGCGCGCGAGCCCCTGGTGCTGAGAGCCGGCTCGGAGCTGACACCGGACGGCTTGGTAGACGACCTCGTTCGCCTCGGTTATGAGCGGGTGGAGCAGGTGGAGGAACGCGGCGAGGTCGCCGTGCGCGGCGGCATCGTCGACGTGTACCCGAGTACCGCCGACCTGCCGGCGCGCGCCGACTTCTTCGGCGATCAGGTCGAGTCGCTTCGAGCCTTCTCTCCGTTCACGCAGCGCACGGTGCGGGAGGTCAAGCGATCCGTGGTATGGCCGGCGGCCGAGCCCGAGGACGCGCCGCTCGGCCCGCTGGATCTCAACGGCGGAGCGCGCGTGATCCGGCTTGCGCCGACCGAGTACGCCGGCGGTCTACGCGAGGTTGCCGAGCGGCTCGACGATGACGAGCGTGCGGGGCGCGTCGACGACGAGCTGTTGAGCGCCAAGGTGAGCGAGGCTGCTCGGCTCGACGTGGAGCCACCACGCGGCGAGCGCTCCGGGGTCGTGGACGTCGTCGAGGCGCGCTTCGCGGTGCGCGGCATGGATGAGGCGGCCGGAGAGCTGCGGCGCCTCGCCCGCAACGGGTATCGGGTCGTCGTCGCGTTCGCGCGCTGGGGCGACCTGCGACGCGCGCAGGCGCAACTCAAGGATCGCCTCGACCCGGTCGAGCTCGGGGTCGGCGAGCTGCCCTCGCCCGGGGCGATCGGCTTCGCGCGCATGCCGCTCGAGCGGGGATTCCTGTCCAAGGCACTGCGCTTGGCGCTGATCCCCGAGTACGCGATCTTGCGCCGCCGCCGCCAGCGCAGCGAGCGTCCCGCGGTCGGAACCCGCGTCCGCTCGGTGCTGGACCTCAAGCTCGGCGACATCGTGGTGCATGACGAGCAGGGCATCGGCCGCCTCGTCGGCTTCGAGACCCGCGAGGTCGCCGGGATTGCCCGCGACTATCTCTCGCTGGTCTACGCCGAGGGCGACCGCCTGCTGGTGCCGCATGACCAGTTGGACAAGGTCTCCCGCTACGTCGGGGCCGACGGCTCTGACCCTGCTTTGTCGAAGCTCGGGGGCAAGGCCTGGCAGAAGATGAAGGCCCGTGCCCGCGCGGCCGCGCGCGAGATGGCCGGCGAGCTGATCCAGCTCTATGACGCCCGCGCGCGCGCCACCGGCTTCGCCTTTCCGCCCCAGGACGAGCTCGTGCGCGAGTTCGAGCGTGGGTTCCCGCACATGGAGACTCCGGATCAGCAGCGCACCATCGACGCGGTCTACGACGACATGGAGCGCGACCGGCCGATGGACCGCTTGGTCTGCGGCGACGTTGGCTTCGGCAAGACCGAGGTTGCGATGCGGGCCGCGTTCAAGGCGGCCGCCGGGGGCAAGCAGGCGATGGTGCTCGCTCCTACGACCATCCTCTCGCAGCAGCACTTCAACAGCTTCCGCGAGCGGTTCGACGGCATGCCGGTGAGCGTCGAGCTGGTCAACCGCTTCAAGAGCCAGAAGGAGGTCCGTGACAGCCTGCAGCGCTTTCGCCAGGGGCAGCTGGACATCCTGATCGGAACCCACCGGCTGCTGTCGATGGACGTGCAGCCGAAGGACCTCGGTCTCGTGGTGGTCGACGAGGAGCAGCGCTTCGGAGTTGCGCAGAAGGAGGCGCTGCGCCAGCTGCGGGTGAGCGTCGACGTGCTCGCCATGACGGCAACGCCGATCCCGCGCACCCTGCAGATGTCGCTCTCGGGCCTGCGCGAGATCAGCGTCATCGAGACCCCGCCGCTCGGCCGCAAACCCGTGGCGACCCACGTCGGCCCGTTCGACGACGACATCGTGACGGCGGCTCTTCAGCGCGAGGCCGAGCGCAACGGTCAGGCGTTCTGGCTCCACAACCGGGTCGAGACGATCAACGAGGCCGCCGAGCGTGTGCGCGCCTTGGTGCCGGAGCAGCGGGTGGTGGTCGCGCACGGCCAGATGCCCGAAGGGGAGCTCGAGGACGTGATGCTGGGGTTCGTGCGGGGCGAGGCCGCCGTGCTGGTCGCGACCACGATCATCGAGTCGGGCCTGGACATCCCCCGCTCCAACACGCTCATCGTCGAGCGGGCCGACGAGCTCGGCCTGGCGCAGCTCTACCAGCTGCGTGGGCGTGTCGGGCGCTCCGAGGTGACCGCCCACGCGTATCTGATGTACCCTGACGACAGCACCCTGAGCCGCGACTCCGCAGCCCGCCTGCGAGCCCTGGCCGACTATACGGAGCTGGGGTCCGGGCTGCGAATCGCGATGCGCGACCTCGAGATTCGCGGGGCGGGCAACCTGCTGGGTGACGAGCAGAGCGGCCAGGTCGCGGCGGTGGGATTCGAGATGTACATGGATCTTCTGCACGACGCGATCACCCTTGGCGCAGGCGAGGCGCCCGCCGAGGCGGAAGTGCGCGTGGACTTGCCGATCTCGGCGTACATCCCGTCTGACTACGTCGGCTTCGAAGCGGCCAAGATCGAGATCCATCGCCGCATCGCCGCGGCGGGCTCCCTGGAGCAGCTCGATGGTCTGGCCTCCGAGATCGAAGACCGCTTCGGCGAGCGGCCTCGCGCGGTGGAGAATCTGCTCGCCACTCAGCGGCTGCGAGTATTGATGCGCCAGGCCGGGGCCAATCATCTGGCGCTGTCGGGGTCGCACATCGCGCTCGCGCCGCTCGCCCTCACTGGCTCCCAGCTGACCGAGATCCGCAGGACACAGCGGAGGCTGCTCTACGCCTCGCGCGAGCGTACGGTCACGCTCCCGACCGGCCGCCTGCCGAGCGAGCGACTGCGGACCGCCCGCGAGCTACTCGATGCCGTAGCGCCGGTGGTCTCCCAGAACACCGCATGAGCGGCGCGGGTTCCCGCTGACCCCTACCGGATGCTGCCTCCGAGACAGGTGCTAGCATCGCCCGCCGTGATCGCCGCTCGTTTCGCAGTACTGGGCGTCCTCGGGGCCATTGCCATTGGCGTCGCCGGGTGCGGAAGCAACGACTCGGACAAGGTGCCAGAAGGCGCCGCCGCCCAGGTCGGGGATGCCAGCATCCAAGAGGCGGAGCTCAACCGGGCCATCGCGCAGCGCAAGGCCCAGGCGGAGTCCCAGGAGCAGACCTTTCCCGAAGAGGGCACCGATGCCTACAACCAGGCGCGGCAGCAGGCGCTGCAGGAGCTGGTACTCCAGCGGATCGTCGACTTCGAGGCCAAGAAGTGCGGCAAGCCGTGTCAGGTGACCAGCAAGGAGGTCGACGCGGAGCTCGACAGCATCGTCCAGGAGAGCTTCAACGGCTCCCAGGAAGACTTCGACGAGTTCCTGACCACCAACCAGATCAGCAAGCCGGACGCGCGGCGCATCGTGCGCTTCAACCTCCAGCAGGAGGAGCTGTTCAACACCGTGACCCGGGGTGTTCGCTTCACCGACGCGGACGCGCGCAAGTTCTACAAAGACAACAAGGCGCAGTTCGAGACTCCGGCCGGGCGCGAGGTCAGCCACATCCTCGTGGCCGAGAAGCAAGAGGCCGACTCCCTGCGGGCTGAGGTGACTACCGGCAACTTCGCCCAGCTGGCCCGCGACAACTCGACGGACACCGGCTCGGCCACCCAGGGTGGCAGCCTGGGGCGGATCCAGAAGGGCGTGTTCGTTCCCGAGTTCGAGGAAGCCGCGTTCGCCCTCAAGGACGATGAGATCTCCGACCCGGTGAAGACCCAGTTCGGCTGGCACATAATCACCGTCGACGTCGTCCCCAAGCAGACGACGCCGTTTGCCAAGGCGCGTCAGCAGATCCAGCAGCAGCAGCTGCAGCAGACTCGCCAGACCGAGTTCAACGAGTGGCGCGACGGCGTGCTGAAGGAGTGGCAGGAGCGCACGGTCTACGCGAGCAAGGACCTCGAGCCGCCCGAGCCCGAGGCCAGCGAGCCCGATCTCGAAGACGTGACCGTCGAAGAGGTCCCCGAGGTCGAAGAGCAGCCGCAAGAGGAGACGCCCTAGACAGTGTCCCTGCCTGGCCCCCCGCTGATCGTGGGGATCGGACCGGGCGACCCCGACTCCATCCCGGCGGCGGTCTTCGCAGCGCTGGCCGACCACCGTGGGCCGGCGCTGGCCATCGGCCTCGCACCTGAGCTGATCGTGGCGCTGGGCGCTCCTGTTGAGGCCTACGAAGCCGGGCTGCCCCTACCGGACGGCGCACTGGTACTCGCCATCGATCCCGCCGCGCAGCGACTGGCGGTCACCCACCCCGACGGCCGAACGATCCCGGATCGCGTCACGCTCAGGGCCCGCGCGATCGGCGCCCAGATTGGCGCCCTCGCCACGGTCGGCGAGCGTCTGCGACTCGAGTGCCCATGGGATCGGCGCCAGACGCCCGAGACCATCGTCCCGCACACGGTGGAGGAGGCCTTCGAGGTCGCGGAGGCGGTCTTCTCGGGTGATCCGGTCCACGTCGCCGACGAGATCGGCGACCTGCTGTTCCAGTCGGTCTTCCTCGCCCAGTTCCTCGAGGAAGACGGCGAGGGCGACCTCGGCACCATCGCACGTGGGCAGGCCGACAAGTTGATCTCACGCCACCCCCACGTCTACGGCGAGGCCCAAGCCGCGGAGGCAGCCGAGGTGCTCGACATCTGGGACAGCCGCAAGCGCGTCGAGCGCGAGGGTCAGGGCATCTTCCACGAGCTCCCGCCCGGCCTGCCGGCACTCCACCTCGCCGCGAAGGTCCAGAAGCGCGCCGCCTCGGTCGGCTTCCGCTGGGGCGAGCTCGCACCGGCGCTCGTCAAGCTCGAGGAAGAGGTCGCCGAGCTGCGGTCCGAGCCGAGCGCGCATGAGCTGGGCGATGTGTTGTTCGCCGCCATCGCCGCCGCGCGGGAGCTGGACGTCGATCCCGAGTTGGCGCTCCGTGGTGCAGCCATCCGATTCCGCGATCGGGTCGAGACCGCGGCGCTACTGGCCAAGCGGGAAGGCATCGATTTCGAGCGGCTCGACGTCGACCAGCAGCTCGGCTGGTACCAGCGCGCCCGAGAGGCGATCCGGTAGTCGGGGCACGCCCCCGGCCAACTCGGCCCGAGCCGTGAGCTATGTGCTCATCACGGTGCTCTCGTGGGTGCCAAGGGCTTTCGCCGCCTCCTTGTAGGACAGGCCCACGATGTCGATGGCCACGATCACGTCGCGCTGGTCGGCGGCCAGGCCCGAGATCGCCCGGATCAGCGCCGCGTTGTCGGCCACCCGATCAAGCAGCACTCCCTCCCGCGGACGAGCGCACGAGTCGGCGGGAATAGACCGCCACAAGCCGGAGTCCTTGAGAGTGCGGGGACACCTGCGCCTTGTGCTTGACCGACCCACCCTGGCACCCTTGAACGAGTCCCTATGGCCGATCTGACGAACATCGATGACGCCACCCTCCGCGACATCGTGCGCCTGGTGGACGGCACGCTGCCCGTCGAGCGCAAAGCGGCGCTCGAGGAGCGGGTGTCGATGGAGCCTGAGCTGCAAGCGATCGTCCAAGAGCAGTTGAAGGGGCGCGCGCTCGCCAC
The DNA here is from genome assembly GCA_029861485.1 of Thermoleophilia bacterium. Classification (GTDB taxonomy): domain Bacteria; phylum Actinomycetota; class Thermoleophilia; order Miltoncostaeales; family Miltoncostaeaceae; genus CAMYIK01. The sequence continues at coordinate 8,026 of JAOTZF010000011.1, forward strand.
GCCAGTGGACGAGGGCGAGCCCAGCCGGGTGCACGCGACCATCGCCGCCCGGGCCCGCCGCGGTGCGCCCCGGCCCACCTTTGCCCTCGCGCTGGGCGTCGGCGCGGCGATGGTCGCCGTGCTCGCCGCGATCCTCATCGTGCTCGCGGCGCCGAACTCGACCGAGACGAACATCGAGGCGGTCGCCGAGGTGTCTCTGCGGGCAGCCGAGGATTCGGTCGCCGTCGACTCCACCGCACCCGCCGTGCTCGAGGGCACCTTCGACGACCTGCAGTTTCCGAACTGGGAAGAGGAGTTCGGGTTCACGGCGTCCGGGCGGCGCGATGACACCGTCGAGGGCCGCACCGTGAGGACGACCTTCTACGACAACGCGGCCGGGGAGCGTCGGCTCGCCTACACGATCGTCTCTGGCGGCGCTCTCGATTCGCCGGGGGACGGCGGGTCGCGGGTCGTGAACGGTGTCGAGTTCGAGGTGTTCGACGGGCCTCTCGCGACGAGCGTCAGCTGGGAGCGCGATGGGCGCACCTGCGTGCTCTCCGGCGATGGCTCCGAGGACATGCTGATGGCCATGGCCTCCTGGAGGGGCGGCGGCGCCGTCACGTTCTAGGCCGCGCCTCGGGCCGGCCCTCGCCCGGGCGATCGCGCTGTCTCGCTCGGGGAACCATCGAGGCGCTCGATGGGCCGTTGTGCGGGCGCGAATGTGGGCTCAGATGCCCTCTGCGGTCACGGCAGCGAGCGCGGTAACAGTCGTCAGGGGCTAGCCCAGCCGGCCCGCGGGGCTAGCCCGTGACGCGTGGAGGTGCCTTGCGTCGCGGAGGCGGGACCATCCGCAGGCAGGCCTGGGCGACGACGCGTGGCGCGTTCCGGGCGTTCACCAGGGCGATGTTGCAGCGCCGTCCGCGCACACCGCGCCTTGCGCCGAGGGTGATGCGCACCTGGGTGGTGCCCTGCGGCTTCAATGAACCGATCCGCATCACCAGCCGTCCCGTGCCCGAGATACGCGGCCGGACGCGCTTCCACTTCCCGGTGGCCCGGGCGCGCCGCTCGAGGCCGCGGATGAAGAAGCCCGGCGGCAACTTGTCACTGACGATCACCCCGCGCGCCGTGGCCGGGCCCTCGTTACGCACCCTGACGACGAACCGCGCCCGTCCGCCGGCGACCAGCCGGGCGGGACCGTTCTTCCTGACCAGCAGCCGACCACGCGCCGGCGGCCTCGCGGGTGGGATCGGCGGGGAAGGTGGCACCACTTGCGGTGGCGTTGGCGGTGGCGCGGGGGGCGCGGGCGGCGGAGCCGGTGGCGCAGGAGGCGGCTTCTCCTCCTTCTTGGGGGCCTTTGGCGCGGGGCATGTCTTGGACGCGTAGTGAGCCTTGTCGCCCGTCTCGGTATTCGTACTCTGCTGCTTGGAGCAATGGTGCCAGTAGGTGGTCTGCTCCGGCGCGGGCGGCGGCCGCTGCTGTTCCTGGTAGTAGTGGCCGCCGGCCGCGAGGCCGGTGGTGAGCACCAAGAGGCCGCTGGCGATCGCGAGGATCCCCAACGCTCTGCGCGCGGGACCTTGGGCTGCCGATCGCTCTGGCGTGGAGACGGAAGCGAACGCGGCGGGAGACGAGCCAGCGGAGTTGCTGGATCGTTTGGGCACTTAAATCGCTGGAATCTTCGCCAATAACGCCGAAAACGTCAAGCACGACTTCGAAAAGAACTCGGATTGGTGATCGCCTAGGCCGCCAGCTCCTTCTCGAGTGCCGGGAAGCGGGTCGTGAAGCGCGCGCCGCCAAGCCACTCACCGAGCCGCTCGGCTTTGGCGTCAATGGCCGCGCCAACCTTCGAGCCGACGTCCTCGAGCAGTCTGGTGGCGATCGCGCCGCCCTTCGTCGCTCGTCGGCGCCGATCGAATCGACGCCGCTCATTGAAACACGACGGCCCCGCGCGCGGCGGGCCGTCTAGGGGCGGGTGCGGATGCCCCGGCTCCTCATCGCCTCACCTATCCCCGACGACTTTCGAGGTCTTCTGCTTGCCACCGGATTCCGGACCCGATCCGCTCTCCCGGGGTGTGAGCCGCGGGCGGCCGTGCTCGGGTAGCGGTACGTGGATCAGGTCGAAGTCCTCAGGGGCGAACGCGTTCGGGAAGTAGCGGCGCGCCTCGTCGAGGATATCGGCGGTCGTGTAGCGACGCGATCGGTGGGTCAGCGCGAGCGCACGGACGTGGGCGGCCGCCGCGACCCGGGCGGCCTCGGCCGCCGTCGTGTGGCCGGTGGCCTCGGCCCGCTCACGATCGCGCGAGAGGAAGGTCGCCTCGTGCACCAGCAGGTCAGCGCCGTCGGCGGCGTGCGCGAGAGCGTCAGTCGGACGGGTGTCTCCTGAGAAGACGACCCGCCTTCCCGGCTGGGAGGGGCCGACGACGCTGGCTGAGGTCACGGCGCGGCCATCGACCTGGACGTCATGACCGGCTGCAAGGCGACCCAGCGCGGGGCCGTCGGTCACCCCCTGCCTGCGGGCCGCGTCGGGGTCGAGGTGTCCGGGCCGCTCATCCTCGATCAGGGCCCAGCCGATGGCCGCCCCAGGATGACGCGCTGGTAGCGCGACCAGTCGGTAGTCGGGCCGCTCGATCTTTTGTCCCGGCTCGAGCTCCATCACCTCGAGATCGAAACCGAGCCGCCCGAAATGGGTACGGAACCCGTCGATCAGCTCGCGCGCGCCCGCGGGACCGGCAAGCAGCAAAGGCATCTCTCGCACATCCGAGAGCGTCGCGAGCAACCCGGGTAGTCCGAGCACGTGATCGGCGTGGAAGTGTGTCAGCAGGATCGTCGAGAGCCCGCCGAGGCCTGCAGCCGATCGCAGCATCTGGCGCTGTGTGCCCTCGCCGCAGTCCACCAGGATGTGCTCGCCGCCTCTGATCAGAAGGTCGGCAGCGACGCTGCGCTCGACGGTCGGCTCCCTCGCGCCCGTACCGAGGAACAGCACGGCCAGCTGGGGAGATTGATCCTCATGGCGGGCGCCGCGAGGGCTCATGCGTCTGCGGGGCCGACCATGCCATAGTGGCCGTCGTAGCGTCGGTATACCAGCCTCATCCGCTCATCAGAGTCATCGACGAATGACACGAACGAGACGGTCGAGGCGTCGAGCATCTTCATCGCCTCGCCCTGCGACATGGTCGGGGCGCGGCGTATGGGGAGCTCCGCGGGCTCGTCGGCGGGGCCCCTGCCAACCTCGAGGTCGCCGCTCACCAGCTCCAGCTCGCCGTCGTGTCGTCGCGCGATTACGCAGTCGGAGCCGGTGCCCGAGTCGGTGAACAGGTGGAAGTCGTAGCCCAGCATGTCCATCTCGAACGCGGCTTCCTCAGGTGTCATGCGCAGGATCGAGTAGCTCTTGCGCCGCACCAACTCTCGCTCCTCAAGGCGGCGGGGGAAGAACTCCGGTCGGTCGGTCGCGAGGTCGCCGTGGCGCCACTCGCCCTCGGTCGGCTTCCCCGACCGGCGCGTCGCGGTCTCGCGGCGCTCGGCCAGTCGACGGATGTTCCTGCGCACTCGGTCGCACATCAGCCCGATCGCCGTCTCGAGATCGGCATCGGCGACGTGCGCCCGGATCACCGCCCCCGACACGTCGACGCTCGCCTTGGCCGTCGCCGGCCGCTCAAGTGCCGGATTGGGCTCGATCGCCAGCTCGAGCGCGGCATGGATTACCGGGCGCGGGGCGGCCGACCAGGCGGCGCGCAGCCTCTCGACGGCGCTGTCGCGTTGAGTCGTGCTCACCGGTCCGCGGGTCCTGACGTCGACGTCCATTTGGGATGCGTCTGATGTTGCGTGCATGTCCACCTTCCTCGCGCGGGTCTGGCCACCGATCGAAGTCCCAGGGTCTCATGGATGAAACGCAACTCGCGAGGCGCCTCGGGGCGATCCGGAGATCCACCGCAACGACCTGCGGCCTTTCCCGGACCTGCAGCTCGACGACCGCCCCCCCGGGTCCCCGGGGAGGGCGTCCGATCTCGCGACTCTGAGTAGACTCAACGCCCCCGTCTTCTTGCGATCCTGGAGCGCCGATGTCATCGACTATCTCCCGAGTGCATGCCCGCCAGATCATCGATTCGCGCGGGCAGCCGACGGTCGAGGTCGATGTCGCTCTCGAGTCCGGCGCGCTCGGCCGGGCCGCGGTTCCCTCGGGCGCCAGCACCGGTGTCCATGAGGCGCTGGAGCTTCGTGACTCCGGCGACGCGGCGTTCGGTGGCAAGGGCGTGGGTCGCGCCGTCGCGAACGTCGTTCACGAGCTCGCCGACGTCCTGGTCGGCACAGACGCCGCGAATCAGGCGGTGATCGATCGCACCATGATCGAGCTCGACGGCACTCCTACGAAGGAGCGCCTCGGCGCGAACGCGATCCTCGGCTGCTCGCTGGCGGTGGCGCAGGCTGCGGCGATCGACGCGGGCCTGCCCCTCTATCGCTACCTGGGTGGGGCAAGGGCCGGCCTCCTGCCGGTGCCGATGATGAACATCCTCAACGGCGGTGCCCACGCCGACAACTCGGTGGACATCCAGGAGTTCATGATCGCCCCCGTCGGCGCGGCGACCTTCAGCGAGGCGCTCCGCGCGGGAGTCGAGATCTACTCCGCGCTCAAGAACGTGCTGGCGAGCAAGGGGCTGTCCACCGCCGTAGGCGATGAAGGCGGTTTCGCGCCCGACCTCGAGAGCAACGAGGCGGCGCTCGCGATCATCTCCGAGGCGGTCGAGCGGGCCGGATACTCGATCGGCGACGACATCGCCCTGGCGCTCGACGTGGCGGCGAGCGAGTTGCACTCCGACGGCATATACCGGCTCGAGGGCGAAGGGCGCGAGCTCGATGCCGCAGGGATGATCGAGCTCCTGGCCGGGCTCGCCGAGCGGTATCCGATCATCTCGATCGAGGACGGAATGGACGAAGAGGACTGGGACGGTTGGAAGCAGCTGACCGACGCGATCGGAGACAGGGTCCAGCTCGTCGGCGATGACCTTTTCGTCACCAGCTCCGAGCGCCTCGCACGGGGTATCGCCGACGGCGTCGGGAACGCCATCCTGATCAAGGTCAACCAGATCGGCACCGTCTCCGAGACGCTGGCGGCAATGGATCTCGCGGCCAGCGCCGGCTACCGCTCTATGGTTTCCCACCGCTCCGGTGAGACCGAGGATGTCTTCATCGCCGACCTCGCCGTCGCGACGGGGGCGGGCCAGATCAAGACGGGCGCCCCCGCGCGCAGCGAGCGAGTGGCCAAGTACAACCAGTTGCTGCGGATCGAGGAGCAGCTCGGGCACGCGGCGAACTACCCCGGTCGCGCGGCCTTTTCGAACCGCTAGCGGGACGCATGGCAGGAAGCCGGCACTCCAGCGAGTACCAAGTGGTCACGCCCATCCTCTCCGCGGCCGGGCTCGACCATGCCCCGACTCAAGCTCCTATTCATCGCCGGCATCCTTACCGCCGTGCTCATCGGCTACGTGGGCCCGGTGCAGGCCTACGTGGAGCAGCGCGCCGAGCTGGCGCACCAGAAGGCCACGCTCGCGGAGCTCGAGGCCAAGCGGGATCGCCTCAAGCGGCAGGCCAAGGCGAGCGACCGACCGGACGTGCTCGAGGCCAAGGCACGCGACCTCGGATTGATCAAGCCCGGCGAGCGCGCCTATGTGATCCGTGGCCTCCCCGACGAGAAGCCGGCCCATGCGGACACCTCCGATGACGGAGGTCTCTGGGGCTGGATTGCCGGGCGTCTCTGACGAGGACGCCGTTCGCGCTCTGCTTGGGCGGGAGTCGACCACCAATCACCGGATCGCGGTGCGGTGCCCCCGGGGCGGCCCGGCCGTGCTGGAGAACCGGTCGCGCGATGCTGCCGGCCGTCCGTTTCCCACGCGCCACTGGCTGGCTTGTAGGAGTCTGTCGCGGACCGTCGCCCGCCTCGAGGCGGATGGGGGCGTGCGCGAGCTGGAGCAGTGTTGTGATCTCGCCGCGGCGCTGAGGTCCTCGCAAGAGCGGCACGCCGAGCTTCATGACGGCCACTTCATTGCGGGCGCCAGAGATCCGCGGCACGTGAAGTGCCTACACGCGCACCTTGCCTTCGCCCTGGTCGAGGGCGGCGAGGTCGGCGACTGGATCCGGCGGCGCGCGAGCGTCGAGTGGCCGGAGCGGTGTTGCGTCCGCGATGTCCTGGAGGCTGCCCCGTGAGCGACGACCGGGCTGCCGTCGCCCAGTTCGCCTGGCATGGCGGGCTCGAGAGGCTGCGCCAGGCGGGCCCTCTGGTGGGCCCGCGCTCACGACTGGTCGAGGCCGTGCACGATGAGCTGCGACGGCGCGTCGGTCAGACCTTCACCATCGCCGACCTGGCGAGGGCCTATTCCGAATCGGAGGACTGGTTCCAGGAGCTGGCGCCGCGCGTCGCACCCAAGCATCCGGATCTCTGGGATTCCTCCGTGGTGCTCGACGGTGCCTTCGCCCTCTACGCGCGCGGCGCGCGGGACGCTCAGCCGGCGTGAGCGCACGCGAGGCGAACGCTCGCCGGGGGGTTGGCGTGCTCGCGCTGATCGCCGCCGTCGCGCTGGCGCTGATCGCGGGCATCGCGATCGGCTACGTGGCGCGTGGGGAGCCCGAGGCCGGCGCTCCGGTCACCATCGAGGACGAGCTGCCCGCAGTCACGGTGACCGTGCCCGCTGACCCGTAGCGTTCCGGCGTGGACCCTCAACCAGCTGATCAGGATCCGACCCTCTACGTGGCCGAGCATGCGAGGGGCGCCCCTGAATTCGACGGCAGGCTGCGGGTCGTCTCATGGAACATCCGCTTCGGCGAGGAGATCGAGGCCGCCCTCGGGGTGCTGCACAGCTCGGACGCTGTGAAGGGGTCGGACCTGCTCCTGCTACAGGAGATGGACGAAGAGGGCGTCGACGCGATCGCGCGCTCTCTAGGGCACAACTACGTCTATGGCGCGGCGACCGTGCACTCGCGCACCGGCAAGAACTTCGGCAACGCCGTGCTCTCTCCATGGCCGTTGA
>JAOTZF010000179.1 GCA_029861485.1 Thermoleophilia bacterium
ACGAGGTTGAGCCGGGAGTCGTGGTGGGTACGAGCCCCGCCGCCATGCTGATGATAACCCCAGACACGTCCGTGACCATCGAGGTGAGCGCGGGTCCGAGCACGATGCCGCTGCCGAGTGTCATCGGGCAGCAGATCGACGACGCGATCGCCGAGCTGGAGCGCTCGGGGTTCACGAACGTTCGCCGAGTCGACGATGGCGAAAGCGACGAGGACGAGGGGATCGTCACCGCCCAGAATCCGCGGGGGGACTCCGATGTCGCCCCCGCGGCGGAGATCGTGCTGTCGGTGAGCACAGGGCCCCGGACCGTTGAGATACCCGATCTCTCGGGCGCCGACCGGAACACCGCCATCCGGCGCCTCGAGGATCTCGGACTCGACCCTCGGGTCAGCGGCGAGCCGAGCGGAGACTTCGCCCCCAACTCCGTGATCCGCACCGAGCCCGGCGCCGGGGCGAGCCTCGATCGAGGCTCTCAGATCCGTGTGATCGTGGCTCAGCGGCCAAGCAACGTCGAGGTGCCCAACGTGATCGAGCGAGGTCAGGAGGAGGGCACCGCCATCCTGGAGAGCGCAGGGTTCCAGGTGTCCTCGCGAGCCGTCGAGGACCTGCTGCCGGCCGGGGTGATCATCGATCAGAGCCCGGCGCCCGGCTCGGAGGTGTCCGCCGGAAGCACGGTGAGCATCGTCGTGAGCGCCGGCCCGGGCGATCAGGGTATCCCGGCGCCCGGGCAGGGCGACGGCGCCCCGCCCCCGCCCGGTGGCGGCGATGAGGACGACGGGTGAGCTTGCGCATCGCGGTGTTGCGCGGAGGGCGCTCGAGCGAGCACGAGGTCTCGATGGCCTCGGCCGAGGCTGTCATCGCCGCGCTCGATGTCGGGCCGCACGAGCCGATCGCCGTGACCATCGATCGCGAGAGCGGACTCTGGCAGCGCGATGGCACGGCGGTGCAGCTGGCGCCGAACGGCAACGGACGACCCCAGCTGCGAAGCGGACAGCACAGCGAGCCCATCGACCTGGTCTTCCCCGTCCTGCACGGCCCCTTCGGCGAGGACGGCACCGTGCAGGGCACGTGCGAGACTGCGGGGGCCCCATACGTCGGAGCCGGAGTCGCGGCCTCTGCAGTGGCCATGGACAAAGGCATGTTCAAGGTCTTCATGAACGGTATCGGGCTCGACACCGCGAAGCACGAGCTCGTGATCCACCGGGAGTGGCAGCAGCGCCCCAAGCGGGTAGCCGACCGCGTGGGCGAGAGCATCGGCTTCCCTTGCTTCAGCAAGCCGGCGCGCCTCGGATCCTCCGTCGGGATCAGCCGGGTCGGCGAGAAAAGCGAGCTTGCGGATGCCCTGGATCTCGCCTTTGCCCACGACTCCCGAGTGCTCGTCGAGACGGCGATCGTGGGCCGCGAGATCGAGGTCGGCGTGCTCGGCAACGATGAGCTCGTGGTCTCTCCGGTCGGCGAGATCACCTACGCGGCCGACTGGTACGACTACTCGACCAAGTACGAGCCCGATCAGATGTCGCTGGTCGTCCCGGCCGAGATCCCGGCGGATTCCGCCTCGCGGGCCCGCGAGGCCGCCGCGGCGGCCTTCAAGGCCATCGACTGCGCGGGGATGGCGCGGGTCGACTTCTTCCTGGAGCCGAGCGGTCGGGTGCTGATCTCCGAGCTCAACACGATTCCCGGCTTCACGCCCACCAGCGTGTACGCGCGCCTGATGGAGGCCGGCGGAATGGCCTACGACGCACTGATCGAGCGCCTCGTGCAGCTCGGACTCGAGCGCGCAGAAGCGGCCTCTGCCTACCGCTGCTGAGCATCGCGTCGTGACGACCCGCATCGGGGTCGTCGCCGACAGCCACGTTGGCGAGTTCATCGAACGCTTGCCCGCAGGCGCAGCCGTCGCGCTGGAGGGCTGCGATCTGATCCTGCACGCCGGAGACCTGTGCGATCTGTCGGTCGTGGATGAGCTCTCGGCGATCGCCCCAACCCTCGCGGTGCGCGGAGACCACGATCGGGGTGCGGCCCGAAGGCTGCCCCGCGACCAGCTCATCGAGATCCAGGGGAGACGCATCGGCCTGACCCACGGCCGCCGCTCCCGGGTCTTCGAATACAGCATCGTATTGGCCCACATCGCTGCCGGCCGCAGATTGCGCTACCGGGCGGGCCTTCACCGGGCTCTGGTGCGGCGGTTCGGCCGCATCGACTGTCTCGTCTACGGGCACTGGCACGAACCAACCCTGGAGCAGGTCGGCGAGGTCCAGTGCTTTTCGCCCGGAGCGGTCTGCCCGTGGGGCAACCTGGAGGGTGACAGACCGGTTCGGCCGGGTGTGGCGGGTATCTCGGACCGCGCGGTGCGTCGCTACCGGAGCCAGCTCGGCACCGATGCGATGCGGCCGAGGGTGGGCATCATCGAGCTGCCGCCGGAGGGCGGCATCCGCGCACGCTCGGTCGCGATCGACTGACGCTCAGCCCGCGCGCCGCGAGCGCGGGTGCGCGCGGTCGAAATCGTCCTTGAGGTGGGCAGCGGTGACGTGGGTATAGACCTCCGTCGTCACAGGAGAGGCATGGCCGAGATGGGCCTGCACGTAGCGGATGTCGATGCCGGACTGGATCAGATGCGTACCGCAGGAGTGCCGGAGCGCGTGGGGAAAGACGCGCCTCTCGTCATCCGCGAGCCCGGCGGCGCCGGCGACGTGGCGTACGACGCGCCAGACCGAGCCACGCGTGAGCCGGCGGCCGCGCGCGTTGAGGAACACCGCGTCGGCGTCCCGATGCCGCGACTGATCTGAGCGCGGTGTGCGGTCACGGGCGCGAAGCTCGGGCCGGCCGGTCGACAGATAGGCGAGGAGCGCCTGGAGCGCCCCTCGGGGAATCGCCACGGCCCGCTGGCGCGAGCCCTTGCCGTGTACGACCACGTAGGGATCCCGCTCGTCATCGAGGTGGCACGCGGACAGGTCGAGCCCGACGAGCTCGCTTGCCCTCAGACCGCAGCCGTACAGCACCTCGACCAGCGCCCAGGTGCGCGCGCCGAGCGCGCCGGGCATGCTGCGCGCCGCCTCGCACATCGCGCGCGCCTCGGATTGCGGCAGGGCGACGATCTCGCGCCCCACGGCCTCTTGGTCGCGATCGCCCGCGGGAGGTCGTAGTTCGACCACGGGGTTCTCCAGAGCGAACAGGCGCGACCACCAGCGGCAGAACGCCCGCACTCCAGCCACGCGGCGTCGGCGGCTTGAGGTCCGCCCCGGCAGTCCGTCGCGCCAGGTCGTCCAGAACTCCGTCGGCAGCTCGCTGAGCTGAGTCGCGGCACGAGCAGCCTCCGGATCATCCTCCATCCCGAATGCTGGGCCCACCTCGCGACTGTCGTCGATGTCGAGCGCAACGGCGAGGCTCGCGAGGTCGCGCGCATAGGCCGCGCGCGTATTCGGGCTCTCCCGCGACTGCAGGAAACCATCTCGTAGGGCCAGGAAACCCGCAGCCGAGACGCTCATCCGCGCGGGTGCCCTTTCCTGAGGGCATCTTGGATCGCCCGGGTCGTCACGCCGGTGTAGCGCTGGGTGGTGGCCAGGCTGGAGTGTCCGAGGATCTCCTGCACGACGCGAAGATGGGCGCCCTGAACCTCGGGTGGGCCCTCGAGCAGGTGCGTGCCGGCTGCGTGCCGGAGCAGATGCGGACCCCCGGCGCGGCCAGCGCGTCTGAGCGCCTTCGCGACGACGCGGTACACCGCGCTGCCATCGAGCCGCTTCCCGCTCCGGGAGACGAAGACGGCAGCCTCGGACGCCGTCGCGCCCGCCATCGGCGTGCCGCTCACCAGCGGGGGGCGTCCGTCCGAGAGCCACGTGCTCAGCGCCTGGACCGCCGGCTCGGTGAGCGGGATGGTGCGTGCGCGGGAACCCTTACCGATGACCCGTACGGTCTCGTGTTCGAAGTCGACTCCCGCCAGCACGAGGTCACAGGCCTCCTGACGCCGAAGGCCGCTGCCGTAGAGGACCTCGAGAATGGCCCGGTTGCGCAGCGCGAGCAGCCCTGCGACTCCCGTGAGCTCCCGTTCAGGGGCGGCTTCGA
>JAOTZF010000180.1 GCA_029861485.1 Thermoleophilia bacterium
GCGGCTTCATGCTCTACGCAATCGCCACGTCCAAGTGGTGGATTGCGATTGCGCTTGCGGCCTGGTGGATGACCAGCCGTACCGCGAAGTTCCTGCCGCATCTGAGGCGGCTTCCCAAGCAGCTGGCGCTCATTCCCACCATCGTCGTGGCGAGCTTCCTCATGGCGAGCATCCGGCTATTCGCGCTCACGACGATCCGCCGCCAGAGGTGGTTGACCCGCCAGGTGGCTGTCGTCAACGGACAGATCCAGCGGACGGGCACCGCCCCGGCCGGCCTCGCCGCCGCAGGCGCAGGCCTGGCCGTGGCAGCCACCGCGCTGGCAGAGGAGCCTGTTGCCGCGTCGCTACCGATGGCGACGCCCCCTGGGTGGAAGCCGAGCAATCGTGGGTGGAGGCTTCGCATGCTCTCTGCCGCGGGGGCCCCGGTCATCGCCGGAATCGCGGTGCTGTTGGTGATGGGCTCCGGGGTCGTCGGCACTCCGAGTCCTGCGCCGCTTCTGCCCGGACCGAGCGCACCCGCGTCTGACGGAGTCGGCCTCGGGATCGGTGCGTCATCCGACGAGCCACGAGCCGACGCCGACGCGGCGGGGCCAAAGCCTCCAGACGGTGCTGCTGGCGGTGTGGTGATCACCCGGCCGGCCCGTCGTAGCACGGCCGGGGCCAAGCCTCAGTCCAAGGATGCCGCGAGGCCGAAGCCAGCAGAGCCTCCGGCGGCGGCACCTAAGCGCGCTCCGTCGCAAGCCCCTCGGGTCACTCCGGTCGCGGCGCCGGCAACCACGCCCGCTCCGCGCCCGATCCCTGTAGCGGTTCCCGCCCCTGCGCCGGCACCGCCTCCTCCTCCAGCGCCTGCTCGGGCACCAGCTCCTGCCCCTGCCCCGCGCCCGGTCACCCCGGCGCCAGAGGATCGCACGGATAACAGTGGACCCGGAAGCGGAAACAGCGGATCCGGAGGCGGCGATTCGGGCAACAGTGGCCGAGGCTCCGGCGACGACGAGGGGGACGGAGACGATGATGACGACTAGGCGCCTCCGCCTCGCGCGTGTCGCGGGGGCCATAGGTCGTACCGCGCTCGTGGCCGCCGCCCTCACGCTGACCACCCAGACCGCGGTCGCGGCTCCATCCGACCACCTCTGTGCCTTGCCAGACTCGGGGAAAGGGCGCCCTGAGGGCGCCGGGCCTCTGAAGCGCAACGGCCAACGCCAGGTGCTGCCCCTCGCCCCACGACGCGTCGTGAAGGTGGGATGTAGGTGGCCCGCGGATGTGCGCGCGATCGTGCTGACGCCGGGCTCGATCCGCCTTCAGAGTGGCGGACGGGTGGTCCGGCAGATCTCGATCGGCAATGGCGGCGCAATCCATCTTGACCGTATCGCGCAGCTCGTCGGCAGCGGGAAATGGCTCGCGCGCGGTGCGAACGGGGTCATCGAGCTACGCGCACCGCTTGTACAGCGGCCGGGGAGCCGTCTCGCGATAACCGCTCCGCGGGTGCGCACAGTGCGCTTGGTTGACAACCGCTACGTGCACCTCGGAGGGGAAGGCGCGAGCGTCCTGATCAAAGGCGTCACTATCACCTCCAGAGCCCGCGGCGAATCGGGGCCCGACACCAAGCCCAAGAACGGGCGCCCGTTCATCTTCTACGAGAACGGTTCGCGTCTGGACATCGTGAATTCGACGATCAGCTTCCTCGGATCAGACCGGTCCAACGGCTACGGAATCTCCTGGAAGAACGGCAGCACCGGAGTAGTGAAGCATTCGACATTCGAGCGCAACTTCTTCGGCATCTATACGAACCGAGCGCGGGACATCATCTTCCGGGACAACACCATCCGGTTCAACGATCTCTACGGGTGGGACCCGCACGACTTCTCGACAGGCCTGGTCTTCGAGCGCAACGTCGTCCACGGCAATGGCAGCCACGGCATCATCGTCAGCAATGGCGTGCGCAACAGCGTTATTCGCGGCAACCGCTCCTTCGACAACGAGGGCAACGGCATCGTCATCGACAAGGGTTCTCCGAGGAACCTCGTCGAGGGCAACGTGGTGAAGCGCAACGCCGACGGCATCGTGTTGCTGGACTCGCCAGACAACCGCGTGGTGGCAAACGAGGTCACGGGCAATCAGGTCGGAGTCCGGGTCAACGGAAAGCGCTCCAAGCGGAACGTCCTGCGACGCAACAACCTCACCGACAACCAAATCGGGGTACAGGCTTATCGTGGCGCCGCGCGACTCAACGCCGCCGGCACCCAGATCAGCGGTGGGGACATCGGAATGGCGCTCGACGCACCCAACTCGCAGGTGGTCGACATCACCGTCACGGGAGCAAGGCTAGGTATCGAGCTCCGGCGCCCCGCGGTCGCGAGACGACTGAACATCTCGGGCGCCGAGGTCGGGCTGCGCGACGACGGGATGGCACGCAAGCGCAATCTGAGCGGACTGATCGCCGCGGAGAAGGTCGGCATTCGCCAGCGAGGCTTCGCCTTCCCAGTCGGCAACGCCGTGACGATCGACGCCCCGCGGCCGGTGGTCAACGAGATCACTCTCAACGAGCAGCCCCCGAGCTACCTCTGGTGGCTTCCGCTGGCGGGGATGTTCTTCATCGCCTCAGCTGTTCTGATCGAACTCCTTCGCAGCAGACGCGAGAAGGGTCGAGCCGTCCGGGCGGCCCGGCACGCACGCCGGCTCGCTGACGGCCCCACACCGGACGGACTGCGACGGTGATCTGGGAGGTCGTGGTAGCGATCTTCGCCGCGCTCGTCCCGGCTGCGGCTCCGGATGTGCCCGCGGACACACGCGTGCTGCACGTTGCCGACAAGGCCAATGAAGACGGCGACGGCACCCGGCAGCGCCCCTTCGATTCGGTGCAGGCGGCGCTGAGGACGGCCCGCCCCGGCGACGAGATCGTGATTGGACCGGGCACGTATCGAGAGCAGATCACCACGGTGCGCGCGGGCACACCCACGCATCCCATTCGGATTCGAGGCCGCAAGGCGACGATCAAGGGCGAGGCGGAAGACCAAGACCGCCTGGTGAGCATCAGACACGACTACATCGAGCTCCGCTCGCTGCGGTTCGAGCGGGCCGACAAGCTCGTGTGGCTGGATGGCGTCACCGGAGTCCGGCTGATCGGCAACACCCTGACGCGTGCTGGAGGCGAATGCCTTCGTATCCGCAATCGATCCCAAGGAAACGAGATCGTTGGGAACGTCATCCGTAAGTGTGGGGAGATCGACTTCGATCCCGCCGACGGGGAGAAGAACGGCGAGGCCATCTACATCGGCACGGCGCCGGAGCAACGCGGGGCGCGTCGGCCGGACGCCTCCAGCTCCAACCTGATTCGTCGCAACCGCGTCGACACCCCGGGTGAATGCATCGACATCAAAGAGGGCGCCACGGCGAACATCATCCGCGGCAACACCTGCCGAGGCACCGAGGATCCGGATAGCGGCGCGATTTCCGTTCGAGGGTCGCTGAACGTGTTGAGCGCGAACACGATCGAGGACAGCTCGGGTGCGGGAATTCGCCTAGGTGGCGACGGCCTCGATGACGGCGTCGGCAACGTGGTGCAGCGCAACACGATCAGACGCACCGAAGGCTTCGGGCTGAAGCTGACCCGCGGCCCTCAGTTGGTCTGCGGCAACCGGTTCGAAGCCATCTCCGGCGGGGAACGCGGCGGGGACCACGCCGATGACCTTTTCAACTGTGAGGTGCCATGAGCGACCCGGCGGTCGCGTACTGCCCACGCTGTGGCAGGCCTGCGGCCGCCGGCGCTTTCCCCGCGCTGCCCGCAGCACGGCCCGATCTGGCAGCTCAGCCGATCTGCCCCCCCGCGCGTCTATCATCGTGATCAGGGACCGGCGCGTACTGCTCACGCGCCGCGCCCAGAGCCCGTGGCGTGGCTGGTGGGAGATACCGGGGGGATCCAAGACGCCGGGGAGCATCCGGAGGATGGAGCCCGGCGCGAAATCGCCGAGAAGCTCGGAGTGGAGGCCGAGCTCTTCGGTCTACTCGGCATTTACATCCACCTCGCCGGCGGTGAACATCGCC
>JAOTZF010000181.1 GCA_029861485.1 Thermoleophilia bacterium
GCGCAAAACAGGGGGTAACGGGAGTAGTTGACGCCGGCGTTCAATGCGTCGGCCTTTCCACCGTTGTCCTTGTCGACCACCCACAGGTTGGGGTGCTTGCGGCTGCGGTAGACCGCCCGGACATCCGCTGTGGGCATCGAGGAGGTTGGCAGGCGATGGCCGGGGCCGAGCTCGTATGCGTCGGTCAGGCGCTCGAGGGTGTCGTCCGCCGAGCCGTCGTTCACGACGATGATCTCGTACTCCGGATAGTCGAGCGTGAGCAGTGAGCGGACCGAATCGACGATCGTCGGGCCCTCGTCGTAGGCCGGCACGAGGAGGGAGACGGGCAGGCCGGCGCCCGAGTGGGTCAGGTCGTCCACGTCCAACAGCTCGGCCCGCGCGGCGTGGCCGCGCAGCGATCGAAACGACAGGGCGGTCAGCGCGATGTAGTTGAGGCTGATCAGCGCGAAGTAGCAGAGGACCGCGGTGTTGACCACGTTCAGCAGGGTGGCGGTCACGAGACCCCCGAGGTCAGCGCCTCGGCTGCGACCAAGGCCCGGGGATGCTCCGATGCCGCCAAGGCTTCGAGTTCATCTACGCCGTCGAGTTGGCGCAGCGCATGAGCAGCGTGTACCGCCACCCAGGGGGATTCGTCGTCGATGCCGCGGCGCAGGAGCACACGGTCGCCGTGAGCGCCGATCCGGCCCAGCGCCGCCATGGCGTGGGCCCGCACGGTGGGCTCGGGGTGCGTGGCCATGGCCCGCACTGGGCCGATGTGGCTGGCGCGGCCGAGTGCCTGGATCAGCCGCAGCTGAGCCGCCAGCAGCTCGGGGTGGGCGTCCCGATGGAGCCCGTCTGCGGCGATATCGGCGGCCGGGACGTCCCGCAGCAGGGCGAGCGCCCGGGCCGAGACGACGAGCGTGGGCAGCGGACCGGTCGCTTCGGCCAGCCGGGCGCGCAGTCCGGCCGCGATCTGAGGGCCGACGGCGGCAAGCATCGCGGCGAGCAGCGCCGGGCTCCAGAGCTCGAAGCGGTCCAGCCGGCCCACCACCGCCTCGACGTGCTCGGTCTCGCCATGGCGGGCGATCGTCCGCGCCGTCAGCATCGCCACCAGCGGCGAGGCGTCATCCAGCGCCCCCACGATGTGCTCGGCGTGGTCGGCGAACCCCAGCTCGCCGAGGGTCTGCACCGCCCGGGCCCGTTCGGCGGCCCGGCGTGAGGCCAGTTTGGGGCGCAGTTGCAGCAGGAAGGGGCGGGCTACCTCGCACACGAGCCGTCGGTCGTGTCCGGTGAGGCGGCGGGCAAAGCGGGCGCAGATGTCCACGAGCCCCTTCGCCTCGCTCGCGGTCACCTCCTCGTGCAGGCATTCCGGCGTGGCGTCGCCAGCCAGCAGGTCTAGAATCGGCGGCTGCCAGCGCTCCTCCCACCGGTGCCAGCGTCGGGCCGTGCGCTCGTTGCGCCAGCGGAGTCCGACAACGACCGCCGCCAGCGCAAGGTTGACGGCCACCATGACCAGCACGCAAAGGACGACGAGGCCCAGCATCAGGCCGCCTGGTGGGACCCGCCTGCCACGTGGCCGTCGTCATCTTCGCCTGCCAGCAGGCGCCGTATCCGGTGGGCCAGGCTGCCCGGGTCGAAGGGTTTGGCCACGACGCCCGCTGGATCGAGCGCGGCGAGGGCGGGATCGTCAAAGTCGCCGGTAAGGAACACCACCGGCGGGCGGTGCGCTGTGCTGGCCGAGAGTCTTCGGACGAGCTCAGGACCGGACATGTCGGGCATCTGCACGTCGATGATGAGCCCGTCCCAGGGCCCGCCGGCCAGCTGCGCCAGTGCCGCTGCGCCGGACTGCGCCTCGACTACTTCGAAGCCCTCCAGGCGGAGCAGGTTCCCCGCCAGCAGGAGAATGTCGGGGGAGTCGTCCACCAGGAGCACCCTCACGATCGCTCCAGCAGTCTCCGCACGCGGGCCGTCAGCTCGCCAGGAGAGAACGGCTTCAGTATGTAGTCGTCTGCTCCCAGCGAGAAGCCCCGCACAACGTCGTGCTCGCCTCCCATGGAAGTGAGCATGAGGACGGGGACCGACTGGAAGCTCTCCAGCTCCCGCAGCCGACCCAGCACCTCGAAGCCGTCCATGCCCGGCATCTTCACGTCCAGGATGGCAAGGCTCACTGGCTCGTTGCGGGCGGCCTCGAGGGCGGCCGCGCCGTCTCTGCGGTGGACCACCCGGTGCCCCTCGCGATCGAGCCGGTCGACCACCAGCGCGGCGGTGAGCTCGTCGTCTTCGGCGACGAGAATGCTGGCCGGCTCTGCGCTGGCTGCCGTGGCTGGCGCCGGTTGGGGCGCCGGCCCGGCGGCGCCCGGGCTCGCCAGCGCGCCCTCAACCGCAACGGCGAACTCGGCCGGATCGAAGGGCTTGTCGATGAAGGCGTCGGCGCCCAACGCGCGGCACTCGGCCCGGGCAAGGTCGGTGCCGCGGGCCGAGATCATGATCACCGGGAGGCGGGCGAAGGCGGGTTGGGAGCGGAGGTCGAGCAGGAAGCGGCGGCCGTCGCCGTCGCTCAGGAAAAGGTCGAGGACGATTGCCGATACTCCCGGCTCCAGCAGCTGTGTCGCGGCCTCCACGGAGCCGGCGCATCTGACCTCGTGCCCGCGGGCGGCGAGCGTCGCCTCCAGCAGGTGTCGCACAGTGGGGTCGTCGTCGACCACGAGGATGGTCGCGGCAGGTTCGCCACCGGCGGCGACATCGGCCACGACGGCGATCAGCTCCTCGACCCCGTGGGCGAGCTCGTCGCCAGAGGCGGCCAGCACCGAGGAGGCACGGTCGGTGATCTCGGGGAAGCCGTAGCTGGCGCCGGAGCCGTTCAGCTGGTGGGCAAGGCGGCGGATCGAGTCGGCGCCGTTCGTTCCGTCGGCGGCAAGGGAGGCGGCGGCGATCCGCAGCGCCTCGAGGACAGAGCCGAGGCCGTGGCGATAGGTGGCCCGAAGCTCACGCATGTGAGCGACCGGTGTGGTCATTGAGGGCGAGGGGCCGCGCCGAGGCAGCGCTCGATCGTTGCGGTCAGCTGGGCCACGTCAACGATGGGCTTTGAGATGTACGCGTCGAACCCGAGGTCCAGATAGCGCTCCCGGTCGCCGGCCATGGCGTGAGCGGTCACGGCGACCACCGGCAGCTGGGCCAGGGCGGGGTCGGCCCGCATGTGCTCCAGGACCTCCACGCCGCTCATGCCCGGCAGCGAGATGTCCAGCAGCACAAGGGCGGGGGGCTCAGCCCGCATGGCGGCCAGCGCGCTGCTGCCGTCCTCGAACTCGACGAGGCGGAAGCGGCCCCCAAGCATGGCCTGAATCAGCAGCCGATTGTCCGGGTTGTCCTCGACGACGGCGATCACGGGCTCGGTCATGGGTGCGTCTCCCTCAGGGCTCGCTCGACGGTGGCGGACTCGACGACCAGGTCGTCGACGAGCTCGTGGAGTTCGGCGCGGGCGTCGGCATGGAGCTCCACCTGCTCGGCCAACCTGGCGAGGCGCACCGCACCGACGTTGGCGGCGCTCGAGCGCAGCGCGTGGGCCTCCCGTCGGACTTCGGCGGCATCGCCTCGGCCGACGGCGTCTCGTGCTGCGGCCGCGCGGGCGCGTATTGAATCCAGTCCGAGCTGGACCAGGTCGGCGACGAGCTGGTCGCCGCCGACCTGGCGTACTCGCTCGAGCGCTTGGGGGTCGATGGTGCCCAAGGCCATGGGTTGCCTACTCTCGGTGAGGAACTTCCATTTCCTGCACCTGTCATATCGGTCGCCTCACCCTGCGACCTGAGGTAATTAGGCTATTCCGACGGCCGACCGCCCCGAGCCGCCCATGACCCCACCACGAGGACACGGTCGAGTAGAGATGCTCCGGATGACCAACCGGTGGCCGTGTCCTCTAGTCAGGCCGGGAGCGCTACCACCAGCCCTGGCTGGGCAGTGACCGCCGTACCTACCTGCCGGTCACCAGTACCCACGTCGCTGCATTTCCTCGGCGAGCTCGGCGTACTCACACCATGCCGCGGTACAGCGGTCTGAGGCTTGGT
>JAOTZF010000182.1 GCA_029861485.1 Thermoleophilia bacterium
ATCAGCGCGTCGACCATCTCGCTGCCGTTCTTCGCGGAGATGACCGAAGCGCAGGTCGACACTGTCTGCGGGGAGCTCGCGCGAGCGATCGACGACGAGGTGGCGGGGCGGTGAGCGACGGCGCCCGGCTCTGGGGCGGGCGCTTCGATGCGGGGCCCGCGGAGGCCTTCGATCGCCTCAATGCTTCGCTGCCGGTCGACCGCCGGCTGTGGCGCCACGACATCCAGGGCTCCCGGGCGCATGCCCGCATGCTGGCCGCCCAGGGCATCATCTCCGCAGAGGACGGCGAGGCGATCGCCTCAGGGCTCGATCGGGTCGCCGCGGAGCTCGAGAGGGGGGCCTTCGAGTTCGCCCCCGCAGACGAGGACATCCACACGGCGGTGGAGCGGCGCCTGACGGAGCTCGTCGGCGACCCCGGCCGCCGGCTGCACACGGCGCGCAGCCGCAACGACCAGGTCATCACCGACACGCTGCTGTACCTGCGCGAGGCGGCCGACGCGCAGCGGGCGCGGCTGGCTGGGCTGGTGGGCGCGCTGCTGGACCAGGCCGAGGCGAACCTGGACACGATCATCCCGGGCTACACCCACCTGCAGCGGGCCCAGCCGGTGCGGCTGGCCCACCACCTGCTCGCGTACGTGAGGATGCTCGAGCGCGACCGGGTGCGGATCGAGGCCGTCCGAGCGGCGAGCGACCAGTCGCCCCTGGGATCCGGCGCGCTCGCCGGGGTCGGCTTCCCAATCGATCGGGAGATGACCGCGGCCGAGCTCGGCTTCGAGGGTCCGTCGGTGAACTCCATGGAGGCCGTCGGAGGCCGAGATCAGCTAGCCGGCTATCTGCATTTCGCGACCCAGCTCGGCGTGCACCTCTCGCGCTTGGGCGCGGAGTTCGTCTGGTGGGCGTCCGAGGAGGTGGGCTTCGTCGAGGTCGATGAAGCCTTCTCCTCGGGCTCCTCCATGCTGCCCCAGAAGAAGAATCCGGACGCCGCCGAGCTCGCGCGGGCGAAGGCCGCTCGGCTCGCCGCCGATTACGCCGGTCTGGTCGGGGTCATGTCCGGGCTCCCGCTCGCGTACAACAAGGACCTCCAGGAGGACAAGGCATTCCTCTTCGACGCGGTGGATACCGTGGACCTCCTCGTGCCGGCGATGACCGGCATGGTCGCGACCGCGCGCTTTCGCCCCGAGGCATGCCGCGCCGCCTGCGAGGGTGGTTTTCTGGCGGCGATCGATCTCGCCGATCACCTCGTCCGTGAGGGCTGGCCCTTCCGGAGGGCCCACGAGGCCGTCGGCTCCCTCGTCCGGGCCTGCGAGGCGACCGGGGTCGGTCTAGCCGAGGCCGGCCCTGACGAGCTCGCGGCCGCCGGCCTGCCCGATCTCGAGTTGCCACCGCTCGACGCGCAGGCGTCGGTGGAGGCCAAGGACGTCTTCGGCGGCACGGCTCGCGCCAGGGTCGAGTTGGCGCTGATGGCCGCCAGGGCCCAGCTGCGCGAGTGGTAGCGGCACTCAGGGCGGGCTTCTTCGATCGGTCCGTGCACGAGGTTGCTCCGCAGCTGATCGGATGCGTGCTGATCCGCAACGGGGTTGGTGGCCCGATCGTCGAGGTCGAAGCGTATGACCAGACGGACCCGGCTTCGCATAGCTATCGCGGGCGTACCGCTCGCACCGAAGTGATGTTCGGGCCGGCAGGGCACATCTACGTCTACCGGTCCCATGGGATCCACTGGTGCATGAACCTCGTGTGTGACCGCGAGGGGAACGGCGCAGCCGTGCTGATTCGCGCCATCGAGCCCCGCCACGGTTTGGAGGAGATGCGCCGGCGCCGCCCGGGTCGTGGCGATCGAGAGCTCACGGCGGGGCCGGGGCGGTTGACCCAAGCGCTCGGCATCACGGGCGAGCACAACGGCTCGGTGATTGGTGAGGAGATAACGATCATGCCGCGAACTGGCCGAGAGCAGGTGGTCGCGGGCGTGAGGATCGGGATCTCCACAGCGATCGATGAGCCGTGGCGTTATGTCAGGGCCGATTCCCGCTACCTTTCGCGACCGATGCGACCGAAGGCCCCATGAATCTCTCCGCACGCGCCGTCGACTGCCTGCCGGCGGACGACTTCGAGAAGAAGCTTGCGCTCAACAGACCGCTGCGCGTGAAGCTCGGAGTCGACCCGACGGCCCCGGACATCCATCTCGGCCACACCGTCGCCCTCGGCAAGTTGCGCGAGTTTCAGGAAGCCGGCCACACGGCCGTGCTGATCATCGGCGACTGGTCGGCCCGGGTCGGCGACCCGTCCGGCCGCAGCGCGACGCGGCCGATGCTCACCGCCGACGAGATCGAGGCCAATGGCGCCACCTACCAGGAGCAGGCGTTCACGATCTTGGATCGTGAACGCACCGAGGTGCGGCGAAACGGCGAGTGGTTCGCGGAGATGGGTCTGGAGCCCCTCTTCCGGCTGGCGGCGTCTGCGACGGTGAACCAATTGCTCCAGCGCAACGACTTCGGGGAGCGCATCGCCTCGGACAGCCCGATCTCCGTGCTGGAGTTGCTCTACCCGCTGATGCAGGCTTACGACTCGGTGGCGATCAAAGCCGATATCGAGCTCGGCGGAACCGACCAGCTCTTCAACCTCATGCTGGGCAGGGCCATCCAGTCTCGATACGGCCTCGAGCCACAGTGCGCGCTCACGATGCCGATTCTGCCCGGCACCGACGGCGTGCAGCGGATGAGCAAGTCGTCGGGCAACTACATAGCCGTCTCAGAGCCGGCGGAGGAGCAGTTCGGCAAGATCATGCGCATCCCGGACGACGCCCTTGGCGTGTACTACTCGTTGCTGTTCCCGTCGGAGCCCGAGCCATCCGGTCATCCCGCCGAGCAGAAACGTCGCCTAGGCCGCCTGGTGGCCGACCGCTTTCACGGCGAGGGGGCGGGGGAGGCTGCAGAGGCGCACTTCAACCGCCTGTTTCGCGAGCGCGAGGCGCCGGACGAGATGCCGGAAATCGCCGTCAAGGACGGTGACGTGCACCTGCCGGCCCTCCTGGCCGACGAGCTCGGCGTGGCCTCCCGAAGCCAGGCTAGGCGGCTGATCGGCGACGGCGCCGTGAGCCTCGATGGCGAGCGGGTATCGGCCATCGACATGCCGTCGTCCGAGTTGCGCGGCAAAGTCCTGAAGGCGGGCAAGCGCCGCTTTGCGCGGATCGCCTCCTGACCGGGGACGGGTCGACCGGCAAGCCTTGATTCCGGCGCTCAAGCTCCCTATCGTTTGTCGACATTGCGCTCTTGGTCCTGCCAAGGGCAAAGAACCTTCTCAGTCAGGGTCTTTCGAGTGCCACGAAGCCCGGACGTGGCCACGGTTCAGGTGCGATTCATGCGCCGACGTGGCTGCTCCATGCCTCGGCGGAGTCGGCGAGATCTCTGGGAAGGGCCGCATCAGGCGGCGCGATCCTTGAAAACTGAGCAGCGCACATCCGACGTCGGACTTTCGGTCCGGCAGTCAAGGATGGTCAGGTTTGATGATGAGGCCCCGTCGCCTCAGCGGTCCAGCGTGAGCTGCGCCGTTTGAGGTTGGGCCGTTCCGCCGTCTCCAATGTGAGGCGGGGGAGCTGCCATGAACAAGCTCTCGGTCACTTCGGTGACCGGACGTGTTTTGTCACGGAGAGTTTGATCCTGGCTCAGGACGAACGCTGGCGGCGTGCTTAACACATGCAAGTCGAACGAGAACGCACCTTCGGGTGCTAGTACAGTGGCGAACGGGTGAGTAACACGTGGGCAACCTGCCCCGGAGAGCGGGACAACTCGAGGAAACTCGAGCTAATACCGCATGATCCGCCCTGACTCAGGTCAGGTCGGCAAATGGTAGCTTCGGCCTCCGCTCTGGGATGGGCCCGCGCAGCATTAGCTAGTTGGTGAGGTAATGGCTCACCAAGGCAACGATGCTTAGCTGGTCTGAGAGGACGATCAGCCACACTGGGACTGAGACACGGCCCAGACTCCTACGGGAGGCAGCAGTGGGGAATCTTGCGCAATGGGCGAAAGCCTGACGCAGCAACGC
>JAOTZF010000183.1 GCA_029861485.1 Thermoleophilia bacterium
ATCTTCTGGCATCGCACCGAGGGATCGCGCATACGCCAGGCCGTTGGTAGCGGAGGCGCCGCCAGCGCGGGCGCCCGCCGCGTTGCGACGGCCAGCCTGCTCGTGGGCGTGTTGGAGCTCGCGATTCTGGTCGTCGCCGTCTGGGCCATGGTCACCAAACCGGGCCTCTGAAGCGAATCGCGCGCGCCTGCGCGACTGGTCCGGCAGAGCCAACGGGGAACCGCCGAAACGCAATCTCACTCGGCTGAGGGTGGGCAATCATGACCATGATCGTCCTCAGCGCGGGTCCTAGCCTTATTCGCGTGTTGGCACCGGCCCCACGTACGAACCATGGCACTCCCCCGGTAGAGGACTGGGAGCGAGACGGCGTGCTCACCGAGCTCGCCCGCATCGCCCTGGAAATCCGACTGGACGGAGTCGCCGAGTTGCCCTGCACCGCGCGCCTCACCGCCTTTCAGCGCGATGAGATTGCCGTGGCCTGCAGGCGTGCGTCGGAAACTCCGCCACCACACGGCGTCTGAGTCGCACCGCGCGCCTCCCCAGTCCCCGGTCGCGGGCGGCTCGGACGCAAGGGCAAGAGATCCGGTCTCGCCTTCCCCCTTGGCGTCGATCGGGTCTCGGCCTATCGTCGTGCGCGTGACGCCGCCCGCGGCGGCGGCGGAGACACTCTGAGATGACTCCTCGGCTGGGCCCAACGACGCTCGCTCTGCTGTTCGCGATCATCGCGCTTGCAGCAGCGTGCAGTGATAACGATTCCGCGGGCGACTTCCCGGCCACCGGCGGCGCGAGTCTCACGATCGTTCTGGCAGACCCGGAGGCCGCGACCTCGCAGACCTGGACCCTCGGATGCGACCCGGCGTCTGGCGATCTACCGGACCCAGAGAGCGCGTGCGGGCGCCTTTCTGCCCTCGACGACCCCTGGGCACCGGTACCCGCGGACGTGGCCTGCGCGGAGATCTTCGGCGGTCCGCAGGTCATGACCGTCTCCGGCGATTTCCACGGCGAATCGGTCGACGCGAGCTTCACCCGGTCGAACGCGTGCGAGATAGAGCGCTTCGACCGGGTCGCCGACGCTCTTGGCATCGCCATCAGCTGAGCGGGTCGCCCCCGCCGCGCTGCTAGGCTCGGGGCCGCTTGGAATGATGGTCGCTCGTGAGGGCGCTCGAGGGAAGCCGGTGTGAATCCGGCACGGTCCCGCCACTGTGACCGGGAGTGACGCGGCACGGCCTGGTGCCGACCACTGGATCGCCTGATCCGGGAAGGTGCCGCGGAGCGTTGATCGGAAGTCAGAAGACCTGCCCCGTTTCCAGCACCGAAAACCCTTCGAGGACGAGGGAAGGTGCACCCGATAGGCAGCCCCAGACTCGCGCTGACCGCAACCATCGCGACGATCGCCGTGCTGCTGGCGCTCTCTGGATGCCAGTTCGGCGACTCCGATCCGCCGCCGCCCGGGGACGACGCGGCCACCTTGGTCATCACCGCCGACCACGGGGATGTGCTGCTGCTCGAGGAGCCGATCTCCCCTGGGCGGTCGGTGCTGCGCAGTCTGCGCGATACGGCGGCGATCGAGACCTCGTACGGTGGTGAGTTCGTCGCGAAGATCTTCGATCGCTCCTCGGACCGCGACGGGCGTCGTGACTGGTTCTTCTTCGTTGACGGGGTGCTCTCGCCAGTCGGCGCGCGACAACGACCGGTGGGCGCCGGGCAACACGTCTGGTGGGACCACCGGCCGTGGCAGGCCGTGCGCGACCCCTGGGCAACCGTCGGCGCCTGGCCTGCCCCCTTCGCCGATCGGCCGGTGGTCGCGGATCCACCACTCGACACCATTCTGAGCGCAGCCGGGGCGGAGGTCGTCGCCGATTCCCCGTGGCGCGTTCTCGTCGGCGCCGATCGCGAACTTCGCGAGCGTGATGACGCGTGGAGACGGGCGGCGGCCGATCCCTCAGCAGCCGGCATGACGGCCTACATCCGGGGCGCGGAGGTCTTCGCCCTGCCTCGAGACGGCGGGGAGCATCAGCCCGTACCCCGGGGCGCGGCGGTCGCCGTCGCCGTACCGACAGGACTGGACCAGCAGGCCGGCGTGGTGCTCGCAGTCGCGGGGATCACCGCGGAGGCGGCCACGAGGGCGGCTGCGCGGATCGCCGACGAACCCATGGTCCTCCAGGATCGTTACGCCGTCGTCTTCGACGCCGCCGGGGCTCCCCTGTTGGCCGCCGGACAGGGCGAGTTGTGAGGCGCCGAGCACCGCTGCCGGTCATCGCGCTCGCTGGGGGCGCCATTGGGCTGATCTTTGCGTCCGATGACCCCTGGCTGGTCGGCGCGATCGCCCTTGGCGCGCTGGCGCTGTTCTTCGGCGCCGCGCGCCGCGCCAGCGCCGTCTACCTCTGGGCCGGCGGCATCAGCGGCCTCGGGCTGGTGCTGCTGACCCCGCTGGTGAGATCCGACGGGGGATACACGTTGGTGCTCGGACCCGAGATCGCCGTCATCGATACGGAGATCACCGTTCCCGAGGTGCTCTCGGGGGCGGTCGCAGGAGCCCGGGTCTTTGCGGTTGCCGTGCTGATCGGCGCGCTGCTGGCGCAGATCGACGCCGACCGACTGCACCAGCTGGTCGGCCGACTGGCGCCTCGGTCCGCCTTGGTGGTCGCGCTCGGAGTGCGTCTGCTGCCGACACTCGAGCGGGACGGAGCCGCCCTGGTCGAGGCAGCGCGCGGCCGCGGGCTGGCTCTGGCGGAAGGCAGCTGGTTCTCCCGCGGGGCGCGGGCCTCGAGCCTGGTGGCACCCCTGGTCGGCTCGGCGCTGGATCGAAGCCTCGATATCGCCGAAGCCATGGCGGCTCGCGGATATGCGGGCGGTCGACTCTCGGAGCTGCCGGAGCCGGCGCTCGATGGCGGGGAACGCTCCCTCATTGCGCTGGGCGCCCTGCTCGGTCTGTTGTGCGTCGGTGTCATTGCCGGAGCGATGAGCGCGCCGGTCGCCGCTGCCGGCGCCCTCGTCGCGCTCTGGCTCGGCGCCCGGAGCTTGCGGTCATGATCCGCGTCGAGGGGTTGCGCTTCGCATACGGGGATGGACCGATGGTCCTGGACGGCGTGGATCTGAGCGCTCAGCGGGGCGAGGTGATCCTGCTGAGCGGTCCGTCCGGTGGCGGAAAGTCGACGCTGCTTCGTGCGCTCTGCGGCCTGGTGCCGCACTTTCACGGCGGCACGATCAGCGGCCGCGTTGAGGTCGCGGGACTCGACCCCTTGCGCGCCGGCCCGGCCGCACTTGCGGGACGGGTTGCGTACGCGTTCCAGGAGCCCGAGGCCCAGGCCGTGTTCGACACGGTGGGCCGCGACATCGCCTTCGGGCCCCGTGCGGCTGGCTGGCCGGGCCGGCGAGTGGAGGAGGCCGTCGCTCGCGTCAGCCGCCTGATCGGCGTTGGGGATCTGCTCTCCCGCGAAATTGCGACGCTCTCAGGCGGAGAACGGCAGCGAGCGGGACTGGCGGCGGCGCTCGCCACGGGTCCGGACGTATTGCTGCTCGATGAGCCCACGTCTCAACTGGATCGTGGTGGAGTCGATCTCCTGGTCGATCTCCTCAACGAGCTCGCGGGCGGCGGCATCACCGTCGTCGTCGCCGAGCACCGCGCCGATCAGCTTGCCGCGCTGGAATGCCGCCGCCTCACGCTTGGGGAGTGCGATCCGGCCCTGCTGCCGCCCGGTCTTCCTGGGAACCCCGACACGCTCATCGGGGGGCCGGTCCACATAGATGATCTTCACTGCGGCTACCCGGGACGGGAGGTGATCTCCGGCCTCACGGCAACCTTCAAGCCAGGCGAGATCTCGATCCTCGACGGCCCGAATGGCTCGGGGAAGTCGACCATTATGCGGGCAGTAGCAGGCCATCTCGACGGGGTGAGGGGCACGATCAGCCTCGGTAGCCAAATGCTCTCCGGGCCTGCCGAGGCCCGGTTCCCACGCGTCGCTCACGTCGCCCAGGACGCCGCGCGCCACATGCTGACCGAATCGGTGGGCGACGAGATCAGCTACGGGCTGCG
>JAOTZF010000012.1 GCA_029861485.1 Thermoleophilia bacterium
ACTTCGACGACGCAGGCCCCGGCTTCCCGTTCTTCCTGCCCAAGGGCATGGCGGTCATCAACGCCATCACGGAGGCCCTCCGCGACGAGTTGAGGCGCATGGACTATCAGGAGATCGCGACCCCCACGATCCTCTCCGAGCGCCTGTGGCACCAGAGCGGCCACTACGAGCACTACAAGGACAGCATGTACTTCACCCAGGTGGACGATCAGGGGTTCGCGGTGAAGCCCATGAACTGTCCGGGCGCCATCCTCGTCTACGGCAGCAAACGGCGCTCCTATCGCGACCTTCCGATTCGGCTGGCCGAGTTCGGCAACGTCCATCGGCACGAGCTCTCCGGCGCCCTGCACGGCCTGCTACGCGTGCGGGCGTTCACGCAGGATGACGCCCACGTGTTCTGCCGTCTGGACCAGGTGCAGGACGAGGTCAGGTCCGCGCTCGATCTCGTCGATCGTTTCTACGCGCGTTTCGGCTTCTCGCGCGTGGAGATGAACCTGGCGACGCGGCCCGAGAAGGCGACGGGCAGCCCAGAGATGTGGGACGCCGCGGAAGAGGCGCTACGGGACGCGCTCGGCGATCGCGAGTATGGCGTCAAGGACGCCGACGGGGCCTTCTACGGCCCGAAGATCGACTTCCAGGTCACCGACAGCATGGGCCGCTCATGGCAGCTCGGCACGGTGCAGCTCGACTTCTTCATGCCGGAGCGTTTCGAGCTCTCGTATGTCAACGAGGACGACGACGAGGTGCGCCCGGTGATGATCCACCGCGCGATCCTCGGCTCGGTCGAGCGCTTCTTCGGGATCCTGATCGAAGACACAGGGGGGGACTTCCCATTCTGGCTCGCGCCGGTTCAGGCGCGCGTGTTGCCCATCTCCGACCGCCACGCGGACTACGCGCGCGAGGTGGAGGCCGCACTCCGGGAGCGCGATCTGCGCGTCGAGGTCGACGATCGCGGCGAGTCGGTCGGTAAACGCATACGCGATGGCGAGCTCGCCAAGGTGCCGTATCTGCTGATCGTCGGCGACCGCGAGGTGCATCAAGGCGGAGTGTCCGTACGCGGGCGCGGCGGGCGCGACGAGGGGGCCGCCGCACTGGCCGATATTGCCGACCGCCTGGTCGCCGAAGCCTCGGCATGAGATGCGCACCCGGCCGTCGGCGCGTCGGTGGGCGGCTATGAGATCCTGCCGCGCGTGAGCTCGACCGTGGCACGCAACATCGCGATCATCGCGGGCATCGCCCTGCTCGCGGTGCTGTGGCAGGGCGTCGGAATCATCGCGGCGGGCCTCAGCCAGATCATCCTGGTGCTGTTCGTCTTCGCCTTGATCGCGTTCGGTTTCCGCTACTTCCAGCAGCGGCAGCTGGCGTGGCTGGTGCTCTCGGACACCCAGAAGGCGGTCATCATCGGGGCCGGCGTCGGCATCGCCGTGCTGATCATCGGCTTCCCCTTCATCGCATCGGTCATCAGCGGCTTGGGCGTGATCGTGCTGATCGCTGCCCTCGCGCTCGTCATCTTCTGGGTGATGCGCGAGAGCCAGCGCTTTCGTTAGCGCGGCGCGCGGGTTCCGGCGCGGGTCGCGCGTCTCGCGCGTGCAAACGTCGCTTAACGTCGTGGTGTGGGATGGCGTCGGGAGGTGGGGCAGGCCAGCGTCGAGATCGTGGCGGTGCTGCCGGCCCTGATCAGCGTCGCGTCGCTCGTGGCCTACCTGCTTCTGCTCGGCTACTCCTGGATCGAGGCGCGCGGCGCGGCCCGCATCGCCGATCGCGGCTCCGAAGTCGGAACTCCAGCGTCGCAAGTCACGAAGGCGCTCCCCCCGATTCTGCGAACCGAAGCGCGGGTGCGGGCGATCGACAGCGGGCACGAGGTTTCGGTGGTCGTGCCGGTGCCCGGCGGCCCGATGCGGGTTCGCGCCCGATCGCGGTGATCAGGAGCTCTCAAGGCCAGGCGGCCATCGAGGCCATCGCGGGAGCCTTCGTCATCGCGGTAGCGGCGCTGGTGATCTGGCAGGTCATCCTGGTTCTCGCCGCAGCGAGCGCGGCCCAGGCCGACGTGCGGCGCGCTGCGCTGGAGGCGCCCGCCGACGACTCGCTACGGCGGATCACTCGTGAGCGTGCGATCGACGCCGGCCCGCCATGGCTCCCCGAGGTGTCGGTCGCGGCCATGGCGGCTACCCGTTGAGTAGGCGGCTAGTGTTCTCGGCGGATCGACGGTAGGAGGAAGAGTGAGCGAGCAGAACCCGACCGACGCCCAGGTGGCCGCCCCCGCTGCGGACACCGCCGAAGGGCCCCATCCGGCGTCCGACGCCGTCGCGGCCGAGCCGCAGCGGGTGCCGCACGACCTGGCGTGGGCGCAGGGTTTCCACATGGCCGTCCGCGCCTTCGCCTCCGAGCGCCAGGCAGGCGAGATCCACATCACGGTGACCCTCGCGAGCGGGGAGCAGATCCCGGTCATCTCGGTAGGGCCGGGGGGTCCCCCGGGCTTCGTGGGCTTCGGCGTGGAGACCGAAGGGCTCCGCGAGCAGATCGAGGAAGGCAAGAAGCCCATCCCGTCGCCGCGCGGCGTCTACGTGCCGATCGGGTCCATCGCGAAGGTGGAGTTCTCGGCCGACCACGAGGAAGCCCACGCGATCGGCTTCCGCATCGATAGCGCGCTCGACGAGGCGTGAGCCTCAGTCGACGCTCCTAGGCGCCGACTATCCGGAAGACGGTGTCGCCGGCGGCGACGTAGAGCTCGCCAGCGTTGTCACGCCCGAATGAGCGAAGGAGCGGAAATGGGCCGCCGAGGGCGCCGGTGATCTCGAGGGGCGTGCCTGCAGGCCCCTCCGCCGCTACTAGCCAGACTCGCCCCGTGCAGAAGTCTCCGTAGAGGTAGCGACCGCTGAGCACCGGAGCGGCACTGCCGCGGTAGACGTACCCGCCCGTGACCGAGCAGTTGCCGCCGCTATGGGGGTACTGGGCGACCGGTGGGTGATAGGTGCCGGGGCCGAGCGGCCGGCCATCGAAGCTCATCGTGCCCTCGAAGCGGTTCCAGCCGAAGTTCGCGCCGTTGCCCTCGGTTGGGGTGACCTTGTCGATCTCCTCGATCTGGTTCTGGCCGACGTCGGCGATCCAGGCGTTCCCGCTGGCCGGATCGAAGCTGAACCGCCACGGGTTTCGGAGGCCGATCGACCACAACTCACCCCGGGCGCCGGGCTGACCAACGAAGGGGTTGTCAGAGGGGATCGTGTAGGGCGCCCCGGCTGTGGCGGTCACGTCGATGCGAAGTAGCCCGCCGAGCAGGGTCGTCGCGTCCTGGCCGTTGTTCTGTGGGTCTCCGCTGCCACCGCCGTCGCCGGTGCTGATGTAGAGCATGCCGTCCGGGCCAAACGCCAGGTGGCCTCCGTTGTGGTTGTCGGCGAACTGGGGGATGCTCAGGAGCGTTCGGGCGCTTGACGCGTCGGCGGTGTTGCCCCCGGGCGTGGCGCGGTACTCCACGACCTGCGTGGTTCCCGCGCGGTCGGTGTAGTTGACGTAGAAGAGACCGTTCTGGGCGTGCTGCGGATGGAACGCGAGGCCGAGCAGCCCCTGCTCGTTACCGTCCGAGACCAGGCTGCTGAGGTTCAGGAAGGGTTGCGGGACGAGGCTCGTACCGTTCAGGATGCGGATCTCGCCGCCTTGCAGCACGACGTAGAGACGGGCGTCCCCGGGCCGCCCGGTGACGAGCAGAGGGCTCGAGAGTCCGGTAGCGACCGTCAGTACCGCCAGCCCCGGGAGTCCCGTGCTCCGCGGTCGCACGACCCTCTCGCAGTCGGCGCTCACCAGGTCGAAGCGGTCGGCGAGCACCGTGTCGCCCCCCGCGCCGCAAGCGATCGTGTCGCGCCGGCGATCGCGAGCGAGGAAGCGGTCGTCGCCCGTGCCGCCCCACATCCGATCGCTGCCGAGTCCTCCGTGGAGCCGATCGTCGCCCGGTCCGCCGTAGAGGCGGTCAGCGCCCAACCCGCCGTAGAGCACGTCTCGCCCCGCTCCGCCGAAGACCCGGTCGGGATCCGTGCCGCCGTGAATCCTGTCCGGTCCCGCGCCGCCCCAGAGGCGATCACGTCCGGCGCCGCCGAAGACCTGGTCGCGACCGGCGTTGCCGCGAAGGCGGTCACGCCCGCCGCGTCCCGTCAGGAGGTCGTTGCCCCGGCCGCCGGTCAGCGTGTCGGCCTTGGAGGTGCCGGCGATGCGGTCCGCTTTCGACGTCCCTTTGACGTTCTTTGCGTCGGAGTCGGCTACTCCCGCGAGCATGCTGGCCGCGACCACGACGGCTATGGCGGCGAGGTTGCGCTTACGGACCATCGCCGCTCACGCTAGGGGCCGGAGGCCCGTCCTCCAGGGGGCACTGGGGTGAAATTACAGATGACTCATCCAAAGGTGAACGGATGACCCACCGGCGACGCCGGCGCTGGTGGTGACTCCGGCGTACCGGCTCATCGCACCGCGGCGTCGTCGGCCGCGATGAACGCGAGGTTGGTCATGCGCCGGAGATCAAAGCAGAACCCGAGCTCGTCACGCTGCTGCAGGGATCTCGCGTAACCGGGTACACCTCTGTGCAAGGCTGACGCCTACGGTCGGCTGGTCGTGAGACCTCGGTGTGACAGTGGGCAGGCGCTGCCTCTCGCGCTCGGACTCGCCGGCGTCCTCTTGGTGCTGACATTCGGCCTGCTGCAGGTCGGTCGAGCGCATCTGGCGGCGGCGCAGGCCCAGACGGCGGCAGACCTGACGGCTCTCGCCGCCGCAAGAGACATCTCCGGAGGCCGGCCGGCCAACCTGACGCCCTTGGCGCGGCACGCCATTGAGGCGAGAGCCGCAGAGGTCGCCAGCGGCTCCGGCGCTCGGCTGCGGCGGCTGCGCCTTCCTCGCGGCTCCGACGACTCCCGACGCGAGGTGGAGGTGATCGTCAGCCATCCCGGCCCGCTCGGCACCGTCGTCGAGGCGTTCGCCAGGGCAGGCTCGCGCGAGGAGACCGAGGGGCACCTCCCGGGCAGGACGTGGGCCAGCGGGGGTGGCTACGACGGACCGCTGGTCCACCGCGATGGCCGGCCGATCTGCCCGGCCGTGGCCGCCGCGTTCGACCGGATGGATGCGGCCGCCCAGACCGCGGGTGTCGACCTGGTGGTGATCAGCGGCTTTCGGAGCGATGCCGAGCAGGCCGAGCTGTTCCGTCGTCGCCCCGACCCTCGGTGGGTCGCACCACCCGGCCGTAGCCGCCACCGGGAGGCTACGGAGCTCGATATCGCCGGCACGAACGGAGCCTGGAGGTGGCTTGCCGCCAATGCCGGCCGCTTTGGGTTCGTGCAGCGCTATTCGTGGGAGCCGTGGCACTGGGGCTACGTCGCCGGATGCCGGTCCGCGCGCGGCCGATCTGGTCGTGCGTTGGCAGCCCGGGACGAAGGGCTGGCGCGGGCGGCGGCGAAGGCCAATGTCGTATTGCTCGAAGACCCCGATTTCGGCGGAGGTCGGGCGCAAAGCGCCCCGGCCGCTGTTGCAGCGGGTCTCGCCAGGAATGATCCTGGTTATCGACGCCCCTGAGAAGCTGCTCCATCATGATCACTCGAACCATCGTTCTTTCCCTCGCCGTCGGCCTTTGCGCGGCTGCCGGGGCCCTTGCCGACATCGACGGCACGCCCGGTCGCGAGGTGCTCATCGGCACTGCGGCGGGCGAGACGATCCGCGGTTTTGGAGGAAACGACCGCATCTTCGGCCGTGGCGGTGACGACCGGCTTTTCGGCAATCAGGGGCGCGATCAGATCCGCGGTGAGGGCGGGGACGACAGCATCCTCGGCGGCAACGACGCAGACCGCGTCTACGGAGGGCGCGGCGACGACCCGCTGCTGGCGGGGGGCCGTGGAGCGGACCGCATCTATGGCGGCGTCGGGACCGACCGACTGCTCGGCGGGGCGGGCAACGATCGCCTCTGGGCGGGCGCCGGAGAGCCGGTCAGCATCGCCGGACGCCGGGTCGTCGAGACGCTTCTCGGCGGCAATGGCTCCGATCGGCTCTTCGGCGGCGCCGGGCCGGACCTCGCGGCCGGCGGCCGCGGCGACGACCGCGTGCTCGGTGGAGCCGGGGCCGACACCGTACGTGGTGGTCACGGGCGCGACTGGCTGGCCGGCGGACCCGGCGACGATACGGTGCGCGGGGGCGATCATGCCGACCTCATCTGGGGCGGCAGCGGCAACGACTCTCTGGCGGGAGGCGCGGCCCTCGACCGGATGTGGGGTGGCTTCGGAAACGACTCGCTGTCCGGCGATGCCGGCAACGACACGCTGCGCGGGGAAGATGGCGCGGACGGTCTGGTGGGAGGCGCCGGCAACGACCTGATGGTCGGCGGCGCAGACGACGACAGAATCGAGGCGCGTGACGGCGTGCGCGACGCCATCCATTGCGGTCCGGGCAATGACACCGCCATCGTCGATCTTTTCGAGCGAACGATCACCGACAGCTGCGAGTCCAATCGCATCGACTGGCCCGAGATAACGGCCGACGTCGGAATTGGCGTGGCGTCGCAGATCGCGCCGGGCATCTCGCTGAAGATCACGGCCGTGACCCCGGACGCCAGCACGATCATCCCGTTGGTGGGCGGTAGCGTGAACAAGGTCGGCGGCCGTCAGCCGTACATGCTGACCGTCGAGATCGTGAACGACACCGGCGCTCCTGTGTCCCTGCCGGGAGCATGGTTCACCTTCCAGAATCAGCTCGGCACTCGCTACGACGAGTACGACACGGGAGCGGTGAGCTGCGGCACCTTGCCGAGCGACATCACCAATGGGGCCATCGCGATCGGAACCTCGGGTGGGAACCTCTGTTGGAACGTCGAGTTGGCCGAGGTCGGTAGCTTCTTCCTGCTGGTCGACAACCCGCGGCCCGACTACGGCACGCCGCTCGGCACCGTCTATACGCCCGCCTGAGTCGGCATGATCCTCGTGTTGAACCATCCGAGCGACGGCCGATGGTGCGACACGCTCATCGCGGTCCTCGATCTCAACACCGGCTGCATCGATGTCGATCTCTGGGGGCAGCCCCGCGCGTAGCCCTCCATCTGCCCGCGGCCCCTGAAGGAGGCCCGCCGACGGCCGCGTTCCTATACTCGCCTCGTGACTTCCGAGACGGCGCTCCGCGACCAACTCGCCGGGTTGCCGCAGGACCCCGGCGTCTACATGTTCCGCGACTCCGACGAGGCCGTGCTCTACGTGGGCAAGGCGAAGTCGCTGCGCAAGCGCGTGCTCTCGTACTTCCGCAGCCCCCTGCGCGAGGGCGAGGGCGAGTTGCCGGAGGATTGGCGGCCGCGACCGCGATCAGTGATCGATCCCAAGGTCGCCGAACTCGTTTGGCGCATCGACCGCGTCGAGGTGTTCGTCACGTCGACCGAGACCGAGGCGCTGATCCTCGAGGACAACCTGGTCAAGCGCCACCGACCGGCCTTCAACATCAAGCTGCGCGACGACAAGAGCTATCCGTACATCGCAATCAGCCTGGACGAGGAGTTTCCCCGCGTCTACTTCACGCGGGAACGTCACCGTCGCGACCGGGTCTATTTCGGACCCTTCTCCAACGCCTCGAAGGTCCGCGAGACGCTGAACGCGATTGGGAGGATCTTCCCCAACCGCCCCTGCGAGGGCCCGGAGCCGGGGCGACCGTCCGGGGTGCCCTGCCTCGATTACCACATCAAGCGATGCATGGCTCCGTGCGTCGACTACATCTCAAAAGACGAGTACCGCGTCCTGATCGACCAGACGATCGACTTCCTGAGCGGACGATACCGCCACCTCGAGGATGAGCTCGAGCACGAGATGGCCATCGCCGCGGAGCGGAAGCAGTACGAGCGCGCCGCCGTGCTGCGCGACCGGCTCTCTGCCGTGAAGCACCTCATGGAGCGGCAGTCCGCGACGACCGGATCGGTCGGAACCGCCGACGTGCTCGGCGTCGCGCTGGAGGGCGACACGGCGAACGTCCAGGTACTCCAAGTGCGCGACGGTGTGCTCCAGGACCGCCAGTCGTTCTTCGTGGAGGCGGGCGTGGAGAGCGAGGTCGACCAGGTGCTCGAGCAGTTCGCGCTGGAGTACTACGCGATGGCCCTCGCGATCCCGCCGCTCGTGGTCCTGCCGCGCGACTCGGGTGATCTCTCCGCGCTGGAGGCACTGCTCGCCGAGCGCCGTGGCGCCGGCGTCGAGCTTCGCGCCCCGGCGCGGGGCGAGAAGCGCAAGCTCAGTGAGCTGGCGGCGCGCAACGCACGCTTCGCCCTCGATCAGGACCGTCTCCGCCATGAGCGCGCGCGGCAGGGGCGGCGCGACGCGCTAACCGAACTCGCCGGCGCGCTCGGCTTGCCGGCACTGCCTGCCCGTATCGAGTGCTACGACATCAGCAATCTCGGCGCGACGCACTCGGTTGCCTCGATGGTCGTCTTCCACGACGGCGCCCCGGAGAAGAGTCACTACCGCAGCTTCGTGCTGCGGCACGAGGGCGGGCCCGACGACTTCGCGCGCATGGAGGAGGCCTTGGGCCGGCGTGGGCGGCACCTGTCACGGCCGAATGAGGAGTCCGACGCCTCCTTCGGCCACCGCCCGGGGCTCATCGTGATCGATGGCGGGAAAGGCCAACTCGCCGCCGCAGGGCGTGGTTTGTCCCAGGCCGGCGTCGACGACGTGCCGATGATCGGCTTGGCCAAGCGCCTTGAGGAAGTCTTCCTTCCGGGCCGGTCCGATCCGTTGCTGTTGCCCGAGAGCTCCGCGGGATTGCGCCTGCTTCAGAGCGTGCGCGACGAGGCCCACCGCTTCGCCCTGCGCCACCACCGGCGCCGGCGCTCCGCAGGGATGACCGAGAGCGCCCTCGACGGCCTCCCGGGGGTCGGACCTGTGCGCAGACGCCTACTGATCGAGCACTTCAAGACGCCCGAGCGTATTCTCTCGGCCGACCGGGAAGAGCTCGAGGCCGTGCCGGGTCTACCGCCTAAGGTGGCGCGCGCCGTCTACGACCACCTGAACCACACGGGGGTGCCAGTCTCGTCCGGGTAACCCGATGAGGCCCCTGAACCGACCGCTAGGCGTGCCAGACCCGGCACCCGTGCTACGAAGGGGGGTGCATGGTCGACCCCGGCTCAGAACCCTCCTGCGTTGAATTGACCCTCATCACCGGTTTGAGCGGCGCGGGGAAGACCCACGCCATGGGGGCGTTCGAGGATGCCGGCTGGTTCTGCATCGACAATCTGCCGCCCAGTCTACTGCCCGCGCTCGCCGATCTCTTTGCACTCGAGGGCAGTCAGGTGGAGCGTGCTGCCGTGGTGTGCGACGCCCGCGGCGGCGCGTTCTTCGACGAGCTCGTGAGAGAGCTCGACCGCATCGCCGCCCGCGGTGAGTTCGAGGTCAAGGTGCTCTTCCTCGAGGCCGATGACGATGTATTGGTCGACCGGTATCGAGAGACGCGACGACGGCATCCGCTCGCCGAGGGAGGCGCGGTGCGTGAAGCGGTCGCGCGTGAGCGGGAGCTGCTCGCCGACATCCGGACCCGGGCCGACATCGTCATCGATACGTCCGGCCTCAACATCTGGGAGCTACGGCGAGCGGCGGCGGAGGCGATCATGCGGACCGGCGACACTCGCCGCCTGCTGGTGACCTTCAGCTCATTCGGCTTCAAGCACGGTCCGCCGCGCGACGCGGACCTGGTCTTCGACGTCCGCTTCCTGAAGAACCCGCATTACGTGAAGGAGCTCGCACCGCTCACCGGGGCGGATCCCCGCGTCACTGAGCTCATCCGACGCGATCCTCACTGGGACGAGTTCCGGGAGCGCTTGGAGGCCCTGCTCGATCTGCTGCTGCCGGCCTATGAGCGTGAGGGCAAGAGCCACCTCATGGTCGGGTTCGGGTGTACGGGTGGTCGCCATCGCAGCGTGTACCTCGCTCGGCTGATGGGCGAACGGTATGCAGGCGACTTCAAGGTGACCGTCGCTCACCGGGACGTCGAGGTCCCTCCCGATCACCCCGCAGACGCACAGGAGGGCTAGGTGTCAGGACGGCTGGCGATCACCGCGCTGGGCGGCGGCACGGGTCTTGCGGCGCTGCTGCGCGGCCTGAAGCGAGAGTCGGTCGATCTGACCGCGGTGGTGACCGTTGGTGACGACGGTGGGTCATCCGGGCGCCTGCGCCGCGAGCTCGGAGTGCTCCCCCCGGGCGACATCCGCAACTGCCTCGTGGCCCTCGCCGATGACGAGTCGCTGCTCGGCCAGCTCTTCCAGTACCGGTTCACGGAGGGACCCCTGGCGGGCCACTCGTTCGGCAACCTCTTCCTGGCGGCTCTCGCCGAGGTGGCGGGCGGATTCGACCGCGCCGTCGAGGAGTCCTCGCACGTGCTCCGGGTACGCGGGCAGGTGCTGCCCTCGACGTTGACCGAGGTGAGTCTGTGGGCCGAGCGCGCCGACGGGCGACGCGTGAAGGGCGAGTCGGCGATCACCGCCGGCGATGGGCCCTGTCGACGCATGTGGCTCGAACCGATGGCGCCCCCCGCGCATCCGCCGGCAGTCGACGCGATACGTAACGCCGACCTGCTCATCCTCGGGCCCGGCAGCCTGTTCACGAGCGTCCTGCCACATCTGGCCGTGCCGGAGATCGCGTCTGCCGTCCGCGCCGCGCGCGGCGTGCGAGCGTATATCTGCAACGTGATGACGCAAGCCGGTGAAACGGATGGCTACTCCGCCTCTGACCATCTGGCGCGCGTGCTCGAGGCCGCCCCGGACAGCGTCGATGTGATCGTGACCCACAGCGGCCAGCTCGACCCGGACGCCATTGCCGCCTACGCTCGGCAAGGACAGGAGCCGGTGGGGGTGGACAGGGAATCGCTCGTTGCCCAGGGGGTGCGAGTGGTCGAGGGCGACCTTGCCGAAAAGGGACAGGTGGTCCGCCACCGGCCTGACGCGTTGGCAGACCTCCTGGTCGCCCTGGCGGAGACCGCGGCGGTCGCTCCAAGGGCCTCTTAACCAGGTCATAACGCTTCCACGTTGCGCGTTTTTGCGCAATCTGAGTCGGAATATCGGGTGTAAGTGCGGGTTGCTACGAAGAACGTGGTGACCGTAGACTGCGCCCGCGCGATGGGGGGCTCGGCGCATGGAGGCACCGACTCCCGGGGTCCTGTGCCACGAGGGTCAGCAGAAGTCTGGCCCGGTGAGGACTCGCCCCGCCGTCCGTCGCGTAGCCGGTGATCTTCGTTCTCTCTTACGCGGCTGCGCGGACCCGTTCTCTCTCTTAAGGAGTACGTTCAAATGAGTGCACGAGCGAAGGCGATTCTGCCTCTCGCAGTGGTTATCGGAGTGCTCTCGTTCCTCTGGACCGAGCTCTCTCTGAACTTCACCTTCCACTGGGTGACTCAACAAGATGAGCTTTTCGGTCCCGACACCGTCGGAGTGCCGGAGCATTTTCACCTGATCCTTCCGACCGCGTTCATCACGTGGGGTCTGTTCTTCGCCGCCGGTGGTGACAACGCCGCCTTCGGCAAGATCTTCATCGCGTCGATCTTCGGTTCCGTCGCGGCCCTGATCACGATCCCGCTGGCGTACCAGACCGCCGACAACCCCGATTTCTGGGGCATTGCGCTCTGGGTTGGCGTCCTTGCCTTCGTTCTGGTAGCGGTCCTGATCGCGGGCGACTGGTACTACGTCGCGGGTACATTCCCGTGTTACGCGGCGACCTTCCTATGGTGGATCGCGACCGGCCTTGACGGCTGGGCGGGCGACGGGCTCGAGGTTCAAGGTGACCAGCCAGCTGCCGTCTTGGAGCTCGCCGGGGGTGGTCTAGCGGGCTACACCGGGGACAACAACGCGGGAGCAGGCGCCTTCTTCGGCGTGATATCAACGCCGTGGGCATGGGTGTGGTTCAGCACGTGGGTCAGCCTCGTCTGCGGCATCATCCTCGGCATTATCAGCGCCAAGGTCTCAGCGGCTGTCACTCCGAGCGGCGAGTAACCCTCACCGCAAACGAGTCCATTGGTCGGGGGCCCTTCGGGGCCCCCGATTCCTCTGACATTCAGCATCCGTCGCCAGCCCCCGCTGCTGTAGCGACTCCTCCATCGTGCCTCAGCGCCTGCGGACGGGCCGAAAGCCCTCCGCTTCGGCCGACGCGGCGTTGCCGAAGCACCGCTCCGGGTTGGTGTTCTCGAAGTCCGGATCGCCCGGCTGGTGGTAGACGCGGCTGGGCAGGTTGCCTTTGATCGGGTGGCTCGCAGGGCATGAGCGCCCATTGGGCTCGACCCACGGGCTGACCGCACCGGCCGGCCGGCAGGCGCCCCATATGCCGCGCTCGGCATCTCGCGCAGTGGCCTCGAGAGCGGTGAAGCGCGATTCCAAGCGGAACGGGTCGCCGCGGGAGATGAACACCCGTGCAAAACCCTCCTCCACGAGGTGTTCGTTGACAGAGCGCGTGTCGAGCTTTACGAAGACATAGGCGAGGGTGCGTCCGAACTCATCGACGCGGTCCTGGGACGGGTCCGTCTCGACGCGCACTGCAGCGCCCACCTGGAGGAGTTCCTTTGCGCGCTCGGATGCCTCTGGACCGAAGCACTCCACGGGTGAGTCGGGCTTCACCGACTCCGGAGTGTCGATGCCGAGCAGCCGGATCGTCGACTCGCCCCGGTCGTCGCGCACGATCAAGGTATCCCCGTCGACGACCCGGACGATCCGCGCGCCGTCCGCCGGTGCCGCAGGCTCGGGATCGCCGGTCGCGCACCCCGCGGCGGCGAGCAGGACGATTGTGACAAGGGACACGAGAACCCGCATGAAACCTCGACTTCTGGCATGAACCCGGCTCGGGCTCGGCGAGCATGCCGTGGTACTGTCACCCCGCTCCAGGACGGACCGAAGAAAGGCAAACATGAGCGTACGCGTCGGTATCAACGGCTTCGGGCGAATTGGCCGCAACGTCTTCCGCGCGGCCGCGGATGTCGACGATGTCGAGATCGTGGCCGTGAACGACCTGACCGACGCCGAGACGCTCGCCCACCTGCTCCAGTACGACTCGATCTTCGGGCGCTATCCCGGCGAGATTTCCGCGAGCGAGGGCGAGATCGTCGTCGACGGGAAGCCCGTCAAGGTTCTCTCACAGCGCGAGCCGGCCGAGCTGCCGTGGGCCGAGCTCGGTGTCGAGGTGGTCATCGAGAGCACCGGCTTCTTCGCCAGCGGCGAGGCATCAAAGGCCCATCTCGACGCCGGCGCCAAGAAGGTGATCATCTCCGCACCTGCGAAGAACCCCGACCTCACCATCGTGCTCGGGGTGAACGATGACGAGTACGACCCGGGCGCGCACCACATCGTCAGCAATGCCTCGTGCACCACGAACTGCCTGGCGCCGCTCGTGAAGGTCTTGAAGGACGAGTTCGGAGTCGAGCGCGGTCTGATGACGACCTGCCACTCGTACACCAACGACCAGCGCATTCTCGACTACCCGCACAATGACCTGCGGCGGGCCCGTGCCGCGGCGGAGTCGATCATCCCGACCTCCACGGGCGCAGCCCGCGCGATCGGCGAGGTCATGCCTGACCTCAAGGGCAAGCTCGACGGAATGGCGCTGCGGGTGCCGACCCCTGACGGCTCGGTGGTCGACCTCACCGTTCAGCTGGGTCGCGAGACCTCGGTGGAAGAGGTCAACGCGGCGTTCAAGGCCGCCGCGGAAGGCGAGATGAAGGGCATCCTGGCCTACACCGAGGACCCGATCGTGTCCCGCGACGTCATCGGCGACCCGCACTCGTCGATCCTCGATTCCAGTCTCACCATGGTGCAGGGCGACACGGTCAAGCTGATCTCCTGGTACGACAACGAGTGGGCGTACAGCAAGCGGCTGGTCGAGCTCGTCGACCGCATGGCGGGCTAGTGGCCCGGCCCCTCTCGCTCGAGGATCCCGGCGCCGACTGGGCCGGGGCCCGTGTCCTGGTCCGCGCCGACCTCAACGCTCCGCTCGAGGACGGCAAGGTCACCGACGACGCGCGAATTCGCGCGTCGGTGCCGACGATCGAGGCACTGCTCGAGGCGGGCGCCGGCGTGGCGGTCTGCTCGCACCTGGGCCGGCCCAAGGGGCGGGTCGCGAAAGAGCTCAGCCTCGCCCCGTGCGCGGCGCGCCTCGGTGAGTTGCTCGGCCGAGGTGTCGAGCTGCTGCCCGACTGCGTCGGGCCGGACGTGAGGCGCCGGGTGGCCGAGCTCGGACCGGGCGAGGTCGTGATGCTCGAGAACACCCGCTTCCATCCCGGTGAGGAGGCCAACGATCCGGCGTTCGCCGGGCAGCTGGCCGATGGCTTCACCCATTACGTGAACGACGCCTTCGGCGCCGCCCATCGGGCGCACGCGTCGACCGAAGGCGTGGCGCGCCTGCTGCCATCGCGCGCGGGGCTGCTGCTCGCCCGCGAGGTCGACGTGCTCGGGGGCCTGCTGGACAACCCCAAGCCGCCATTTGTCGCCGTGCTCGGGGGCTCCAAGGTCAGCGACAAGCTGCCGCTGATCGAGGCGCTCTTGGAGCGCTGCGATCGAGTGATCGTCGGCGGAGCGATGTGCTTCACGTTCCTCGCCGCGATGGGCGACTCGGTCGGCTCATCGATGCACGAGGGACAGGAGGGGCAGGAGATGGCCCGAAGCATTCAGGCACGCGCGGTTCAGCTCAATTGCACACTGCAGCTTCCGGTCGACGTCCTGATCGCAGACCGCTTCGAGGCCGACGCGGCCCTCAAGGTCGTGCCAAGCGACAGCATCCCGTCGGGGTGGATGGGTGTCGACATCGGCCCTCAGACGGCCGCGAGCTACTGCGAGGCCATCGACGCGGCGCAAACCGTCTTCTGGAATGGACCCATGGGGGCGTTCGAGATCCC
>JAOTZF010000184.1 GCA_029861485.1 Thermoleophilia bacterium
ATCCACCACGCCCGAGCCCGGCGGCCAGCACATCACTCCTGCCGGAGCCCATCCGAGTCGCCCGGCTGCCGGGTGAGCACGTCGATGAGGTACGCCGCGGCAATCAGGCTGACCCCCATCAGCACTCCGATGACAATGAATAACTTCACCATGGATCCTCCTTTCGAGCCGTCTTCTACGCCCCGGAGCTTTGCGCGTGGGGCGCCGCCCGGCATCGGCTTTGTCCACAGCGCGGCCGCGTGGGATTACGGAGCCCCGCCGGCGTACGACCCAAGCTCTGGAGCACCGTCGCTAGCGGCTGATCAGCACGTCGCAGGGGGCGTGATGGGCGAGATGGGAGGCGAAACCGCCAAGAAACCAGCGCTCGACTCCGCGGCGATGGGCGGCCGCGATCAGCAGGTCGACGTCGTGTTCTGCCGCCCAGTCGGTGATTGCAGGGCCGGCGTACACCCCTTCCAAGAGCACCTGCTCGCATCGTAGGTCGCGAACGATCTCATCCATCATCGCTTCCCACTCCTGTCGCCACTCGAGTGGATCCGGAACCCAACCCAGGTGGCCGTATGTTCGAAGGTCGTCCATTACGTGAACCGCGCTGAGCCGGGCCAGGTGCGCCCCCGCAACGCGCTCTGCGGCTTCGAGCACGAGATGGGATTGCTCGTCGGCGTCGACGCAGGCGGCGACATGCGTGAAGCGCGGCCTGCGCTCGATGCCGGGTCGGGCGATCGCGACCGGACAGGGCAGGTGATACGCGAGGTACGACGACACGCTGCCAAGGACCGTGCGCGACACGACGCCGTGGCGGGCGGCGCACACGATGACGTCGGGCGACGCGCGCTCGACCCACTCCATGATGGAGATGCTGGGATGGCCTCGTAGCAGCACGGTTTCGGCGCCCGCGGCCTCCTCCGACAGCCGCTTGAGCAGCTCCGTGCCGATCGGCTCCCAGTCGAGGTCGGGAATGGCGATCATCTTCACCCAGCCGAGCTGGGAGGTGATCTCGGCGACGTGCACGAGGACGATCTGACCCTCCGCGCCCGCCAGGGCGCGACCCAACTCGATCGCGTCGTGGGCGGCGTCGGAGTAGTCGACGCACACCGCGACGGTGTCGAAGGCCGACTTTTGGGCCGGAGACTCGTCCTTGCTTCGGGACTCCGGGGAGCTCACCACGCGGCCTCCGGCCGAAGCTCCCGCTCGGAGGCCCGGAGCTCTTCGTGCGGCTGCCCGACTTCGCGCTGCACGGCCCGGGTCTCCTCCTCGAGGGCAAGCAACGTGAGGGCAACTTGGTGGGCGGTCTCCATGCATCCCCTCCTCTCGAGCCAAATGCGTCGCATGGCCGCTGCAGGCGGATCGTCAAGGACCGCAGAGAAAGCCCCATCCGCGTGCGCCCGCACGGCGACGCGGAAAAGTCCGCATCGGGGTCGGGCCCGAGGGCGCTCCCGGTCTTAGGACGCGTCCTCGACCGCGGCAGCCGTGAGCTCCGAGCACATCGCCCTGGCGACATCGAGCGTCGATACGACGCCGACCGGCGCTGCCAGCACGTCTACGACGATCAGGTGGGCCGACTGGTACTCGCTCATGAGGGCTGCAGCACGCGAGACCCGATCCGTCTCGCTGACGGTGACCGTCGGCGTCGCCGAGATGTTTCCCGCAGTGGACCATGGAGAGCCGGCCGCGGCAACCAGGTCGAGGTCGGAGACGACGCGCCAGCGCCCCTTCTCGACCTCGTCGTCGACCGGCGCCACCAAGACGCAGTGGATGCTCTCGCGCACCATGAGCTCGGCCATCTCATTGAGCGGCGTATCGCTGGGGCATGACACGAGGCCGCGATGCATCACATCGCTCACGGCGATCTGGTCGAAGCGCTCCTTGAACGAGCTGACTGGTCCTGCAGCCACAGCGAACCT
This sequence comes from Thermoleophilia bacterium, assembly GCA_029861485.1. Lineage (GTDB taxonomy): Bacteria > Actinomycetota > Thermoleophilia > Miltoncostaeales > Miltoncostaeaceae > CAMYIK01. Next base: position 1,905 of record JAOTZF010000184.1, read on the forward strand.
CCAGATGACTGGTGCGTGGTTCGGGTTGCCGACGACGCTGTCACCTCACGGAGGCGCGCTCATCCGTGGGGACGCCAGCGACGGTGAACGGAAATCCCGCGAGATCGCTTCGGTCGAACCGTAACTCGACGACCGCTCGCGCTCGCGCCGGATCGTCCCTACCCCGGCCATGGCGAGCGTGGCGACGGGTTTGCCGCACGAACTCACCGAGTCGACGCGGAAGCGGCGTGCCACGCTTTCCAGCAGGATTTCGATGGGTGAGCGACCACCCCCTCAGGGATGCCGAGCTCGGCATTGCGGTCGCTCACCCATCGAACGGAAGATCCTCCAAGGAACGCGCAGGCATTGCGAGGAGTCCCATCGATTCGCCCACCCCAGCCGGCAGTGCCGACGTGCGCAGGCGCATCCTCGTGTTGGCCAACGAGGAGTGTGCCGGGCCTACCCTGAGGCTCGAGATTCTGCGCCGTGACCGCGGCACCGGAGTTGAGGTGCTGATGGTCGCCCCGGCCCTCACCGATCGCCTTCGATTCTGGATGTCCGATGTCGATCGAGCGGTCGACCGGGCCCAGGAGCGCCTCGACCACTCGATCGAGAAGGTCGCAACCAGGGGCCTGAGGATCCGAGGCGTGGTCGGAGATGCCGACCCCCTGCAGGCGCTCGAGGATGCACTTGGCACCTTCGATCCGGAGGAGGTGATCATCGTCACGCACCCCATAGGCTCGTCCAACTGGCTCGAGCGCGCCGTCGTCGAGCAGGCGCGGCAGCGGCACGTGCGACCCATCACGCACATCGAAGTGGACCTGGAGCACCATCGGGTCGAGGTGAATCCGCCGCGGGTGGTTCCGGAGTGGCTCGTACGCGAGAGCCACCAGCGCAGGGACTGGTTGATCCTCGGTGTGCTCGCGGTGCTCGCGATCGTCGGAACGTGGCTGTCGTTCATCTTCTACGTCGTGGACGCACCGGTCTGGTTCATCACCGCCTGGGTGCTCGTGGCCGATATCGGTTTCAAGTTCGTCGCGCTGCCGCTCGCACTCTGGATGCTCTTCGAGCGGCGGGCTCGGGCAGACCGACTCGACTACTGAGCCCGCCGGGGCTCCGAATTCCCCCGGTCGACGGAAGCTGGGCGGTGCGGCCCCGGCGCACCCGCACGCCCTTACCGTATGGCACACGGATGGCATGGCCGGCGCTGCGCCGGAGGCTCGGGTGAACACTCGACCAATCCCCCTGGAGGAGTCATGACTCACCCCATCTCCGTATCGGTTGACGACGATCTCGAGCGCACTCGCCTGACGGTCTTCTTTCGCCCGATTCTGGCCATTCCTCACTTCATATGGCTGGCGATTTGGGGCATCGCGGTCTTCGCCGCCGTCGTCGTGAGCTGGTTCGTGACGCTCTTCAGAGGCTCGACGCCTCTCGGGCTCCACAACTTCATCGCCCGATACGTGCAGTACGCGACGCACGTGTACGGCTACGTCACGCTGCTGGCCGACCCCTACCCCGGCTTCCTGGCGAACACGCCCTATCCGGCGTACGCCGGAATCGGCGCCCCCGAGCCGCAGAACCGCTGGATCACCGGCTTCAGGATGATCGTCGCCATTCCGGCTCTTATGCTCGCCCAGGTGCTGCAAGACGTCTGGTTCGTCGTCGCGCTCTTCAGCTGGGTGATGATCCTCGTGAACGGCCGCCAGCCGGAGGGCCTCCGAAACATCGGCGCGTGGATCCTTCGGTTCCAGGTTCAGACCCTCGGATACGTCGCGCTTCTCACCGATCGCTACCCGGAGCTCGACATCGAGCCGAGACCAGCGCCGGCGCCGAGCCCGGCGTGAGACCTCCACGCGCGACCGACACCCCGTAGTGCGCGGACCGGGGAGGGCGAGTCGCCTCGTCCTCCCCGCGCGGGGCTACGTGGTGCGCAGCAGCGCGCCCACCGCGGACGCCGGCAGGGCTCTGGACGCATCTCCGGCCACGGTTGCCACGGGCACCTCATACGACAGGGCGGTGCACGCGATGTCGTTGAGTGGGTCGTGGAGGTCGCCGTCTCCGATGCCGAGGGACGGCGAACGAGGAATCGCCGTCGTGGACCCTTGCACCGGCGCCCCG
>JAOTZF010000111.1 GCA_029861485.1 Thermoleophilia bacterium
TTTAGGGTCTCCACGGACATCCGACGCCGGGTCGGGCGTCCCAACTCATCGGGGGAGAGAAAATGGGCACAGAACGCCTCATGGCGTATTCGTTCAGCGACAGCCTGCAGACGTTGAGCGACCAGGTCGCCGAGTGGATTCCGCGGCTGATCGGCGCGCTGCTGATCCTGTTGATCGGCTACATCATCGCCAAGGTGCTGGCTGGTCTTGTCAGGCGACTGCTGAAAAGGGTCGACCTGGATGGCTTTCTCGAGAGGAGTCCTGTCACCAAGGCGATCGTCGAGAAGATTCCCGACGTGTCGACGACAGCCGTCCTCGTGGGCCTCACCTTCTGGCTGATCTTCCTGGCGGCACTCGGCGAGTCGGCGCGAGCACTCGACGTGGAGTCGATCAACAGCGCCGTCGCCACGATCTGGGGTTACATCCCGAATGTGCTTGCCGCACTGCTGATCGTCGTCGTCGCGGTCATCGTCGCGGGATTCGTTCGCGATTTCCTGCGCAAGGTCATGGGCGACACGCCGCTGGGAACAATCGCCTCCGTGGCCGCGCCGGTGCTGATCTTGGTCGTCGCAGGTTTCATGACACTCGTGCAGCTACGGATCGCCGTGCCGATCGTCACCGGGACCTACTACATCATCCTGGGTGCGATCGCCGCCGGCTCCGCGATCGCCTTTGGCTTGGGCGGCCGAGACGCCGCCAAGCGACTTCTCGACGAAGCCGTCGAGAAGGGGCGCAGCGACTCATAGGGGGCGCGATGCGACGCCGGGCCCCCCGTGGCCCGGCGTCGGAGTCCTCAGTCCTCAACCCCAAGCTCTGCAGGCTCGACCTCGAGGGCCACGTCCGAGCCGCCGCGCACCGCGATCAGCGGGAGGCGGGCCCCGATGCGCTCCTCGGCGAGCAGCCGTTGAAGGCTCGCGACGTCGGTCACGGGTTCTCCGACGAAGCTCACGATGATGTCCTCAGGCCGCAGCCCCGCCGCATCGGCGGGGCCGTGCTCGAGGACTTCGACGACCTCGATACCGCTACGGGCCCCCCAGCGGTCGCGCGCGCTGGAAGGCACCGGGCGCGGTCCGCCGGCGATTCCCAGGTGGGCGCGCCGCACCCGGCCCCGGGTCATGAGGGCGCCGATGATGCCGCGGGTGACGTCGTTGATCGGCACTGCGAGGCCGACGCCGACCCCCGCGACCGCGGTACTGACACCGACGACGCCACCCCCGTTGACGGCCAGCGCTCCGCCGGAGCTGCCCGGGTTCAAGGCGGCGTCGGTCTGAATGACGTCGTCGATCGTGCGCTGGGCGCGCCCGGACTGGACCGGCAATGACCGGCCCAGCGCTGAGATGACTCCCGCACTCACAGAGCCGGCCAGCCCGCGCGGGTTACCGATCGCCACCACCAGTTGGCCGATCCGCAGGGCGGTGGCGTCGGCCAGGGTTGCCGGCGGTAGCCCGTCGCCATCCACACGGATCACAGCCAGATCGGAGAGCGGGTCGCGTCCAACGACTCGGAAGGCGTGCTCCTCGCCGTTCGAGAAGGTGGCGACTCCGGATGGATCGCGGCCGCCCACGACATGGGCCGACGTGATCAGAAAGCCGTCGCTGGTGATCACGACGGCGCTCCCGGCGCCCATGCTCTGGCGCCCGCGCCGGCCGCGCGCGGTGACGCGCAGGCTTGCGACCGAGGGCGACAGCCGCCCGACGACGTCGGTGACCACCCGGGAGTAGGCATCGAGTGCCTCGGCCTCGTCGGTCTGCAGGTCGGTGCTCACGATGATCGGCCTTTGAGCGTCACCTCAGCGCTCGCGTCCTCGACGCCGCGGACGTAGCCGATGGTGATGGCCTGCCCAGGGGCCGCCTCACCAAGCCGCTCGTACAGGGCGTCGAGTCCGTCGACTCCTTGCTCGTCGATCGCGACGATGAGATCTCCCCGGCGAAGTCCAGCCGCATCGGCCGGGCTGTCGGGCTCGACCTCGCTGACCAGCACGCCGCCGCGCTCGTCCAGGCCGACGGCACGGCGCATACGCCGTGCCGCACGGGGTGGCATCACCGCGACACCCAGCCTGGGGCGCTCGCGCACCTCGCCGCGCATCGCGGCCTCGACGCGCTCCCAGAACTCGGCGGTGGCACCGACGGCGAGCACCAGGCCCTCTCCGGTGCGGAGGGCATTGACGCCGACCAGCCGATCCGAGAGATCGACGAGCGGTCCTCCGGCCGAGCCTCGGGGGAGGGGCGCCGTGTGCTCGATTGCCGACTCGAGCCGGCGACCGCGCGGGCCGCGTGCCGTACGTGCGGCCGATGTGGTCCAGCCCGCGGTCGCCCTCAGGCCCCGCCCGCCGGGGTCGGCGAGCGCGATCACTGGGGAGCCGAGGCCGGGCAACTCGTCGTCGCGCCGGGCGATCGGTGTCGCGTCCGCGGTGGAGACGGTGAGTACCGCGATACCGAGCTCACGATCGACCCCGGCGATCTCGGCCGTCTCGCGGCGCCCGTCGGAGAAGACCACGGTGGGCTGTCCGCGGCTGACCATGGGAGCCAGCGTCAGCACGTGGTCCTGCACGATGACTACGCCGGATCCCCGGCCGCGCCCTAGGCCGACGACGCTGGGGCCCAGGCGCTCGGCGGCCCCAGCTACTGCACTCCCGATCCCCGTGAGTGTCTCTACTGCCATCTTCTACCCTCACTTGTTAATTGCAAGTAACTATCATATATCAACTGTACCGTGGGGAGCCCGCCGTAGCATTCAGCGTGGTGAGCGAAGCCGAAGAACACGACGCGCAACGGCTGGTCGAGGCCCTCGCGGTCGTCGGCGATCGATGGAGCCTCGCGGTGGTGGCCGCGCTGGCCCCGGGGCCGCGGAGGTTCGGAGAGATCGCGAGCTCCCTCCCCGGCATCTCGACGAACGTCCTCAGCCGAAGGCTCAGCGACCTGCAGCGCGATGGTGTCGTGCGGGCCGAGCGCTACTCGGATCGACCCCCACGCCACATCTACTCTCTCAGCGGGCGGGGTCGCGACCTGGTCGGCGTGACGGACGCACTGGTCGCCTGGATGCGTTCTGCGGAAGGTGATGCGACCCCGGATCGCGATGAGAACGCGGGGGACGACACCTTCTGGGCCTGAGCGCTAGATATGCAGGTCCTCGGGTTCCTCATGGCCGCGGGCAAAGCGACGTGCGTCGAGCCTTTCGGCGCGTCGGAAGGTCTGGTGTCGACCGGTCGTGATGAGCTCTGCGAGAGCGAGTCCGGCCGCGTAACTCTGCATGATGCCGCGACCCGAGAAGGAATGGATCTCGAACGCGTTCCGCACGCCCTCTACCCCCCCGAGGATCGCAGAGTTGTCCGGCGTGAGCGCGTAGAGGCCCGCCCAGCCGTGGACGTGATGCAGGCGGTCCATTACGCTCATGCGGGCCGCGAGGCGAGGCCAGATCTCCGACTCGAAGAAGGCAGCGCCGTCGTAGGTGAAGTCGTAGCTTGGAGGGTCTCCCGGCGGGGAGTATCCGCCGAGAAGGAGGTTGCCCGACTCGTGATGGAAGTAGACCCCGGTCGTATCGACGATCATGCCTTGCCCCGACAGGTCGAGGTCCTGCGAGGCGAAGACGCTGATCTGGCGGCGCACGGCTCGGGAATGGACGGGCCCGCCCATGAGCCGAGCGATCTTGGCTGCCCACGGTCCAGCCGCGTTGACGACCCGCAGCGGCCGGAGGGCTTCCCGCGGGCCATCCTCGGGCGACCCCTCGAGGCTGCGATACGCGGCGAGGCCGTCCTCGATGTGGCATAGGCGAACTTGCGTGATCGCGTCGTCGTCCCGGTCCATTCCCACCGCTAGGCGGCGATCTCGGAACTCGACTCCTCCGGCGCGAGCCCGTGAGCGGTAGTGCTCCTTGACGGCGTGAGGGCTGATCAGGCCGTCTCTCGGGGAGAAGGTGGCGCCGGCGATGCCCTCCTTGTTGTCGATGACCGGCCAGCGCGCCACCACCTCGTCGGCGGTCAGCAACTCGACCGGCCAACCGAGGGCATTCTGGGTCTGAGCGTGCTGAGTTGCCCCCTTCCACAATTCGGGGCCATAAAGCCAGAGGTAGCCCTTCTCGCGAAAGCCGAACTCCTCCGCATGCTGGCCGTAATACTCGATCGAGTGCGCGCACATCTCGATGTTGACCTCGCGCCACCAGGTGGCCCGCACGCCACCGGCGTTCAGCTCGGAGGACGAGCGGACCCCCGCGAGGTCGGGGTCGACGACTACAACGTCCTCCTCGCCGAGATCGGCGAGATGCATTGCAAGCGAGCTGCCCGCGATGCCGGCGCCGATGATCAGCGTACCGACCTCTTCCATCGCCCCTCCGTGTGGTTGGAGCCAAGCACAGCGCGGCCCGGCCACAGCGTCAATGGGAGCTAGTCGTCCCGGCGCCCCGCTCCGGGAGGAGCGACGAGCTGCCGCGCTGGGCCACCGACCGGCGACAGGTCTGATCTAGACCGAGGCGGGAATGGGAACGACGCTCTCGACCGGGCCGGGGCCGCACTCGGAAAGCTCGCTCACGAGCCACTCCAGGCGAGCATTGGGCCAGCGCTCGGAGTTCACGAGGTCCTGGCCGAGCTCGATAGCGCCCATCAGGCAGTCCATGGCCCCGGAGGTCTCGTCGACCGCCTCGCAGAACAACAGGGCATCCGCGGCCTCGCGGATGACGTCCTTCTCGGCCGGCTGCAGCGGCTCGGAGCCGCGCAGCAGATCCATCACTCGTCCGTAGGCCTTTGCACGATCTGAGGTCATCTGCTCCGGTGGGGGTAGGTAAACGCTCTCCCGGTACTCTGAAGCCTCGATCGGCTGGCATACGGAGGCGCCTGATCCCCCTGTGGAGAACCGTTCGTGGCAGATTGCCGGAAATAACGCCGTTCTGGCCCTTGTCACCCCGGGCTGATACGTGAGCACGGAAATCGGCCGTGCCGGCGCGATCGGTCTGGGGGCCATGGGACTTACGGGTGCCTATGGCCATGTGAGCCGTGCGCAGGCGCTCGCAGTGCTGCAGCGCGCGCTCAGTCGCGGAATCCGCCACATCGACACGGCTGCGAGCTACGCCGACGGCGCCAACGAGCGCCTCATCGCAGAGGCGATCGTCGGCCGTGAGGACGTCTTCGTCGCAACCAAGTGCGGAGTGCGCTGGGGCGCCGGTCGCCTCATGCGCGACGGATCGGCTGAGGCCATTCGTGACGGTGCCGAGCAGAGCCTGCGCCGGCTCGGCCGGGACACGATCGATCTGCTCTACCTTCACCGGGTCGATCCCGCCACTCCGATCGAGCGCAGCGTCGAGGCGATGGTGAGCCTCAGAAACCGCGGGCTCGTGCGGCACCTAGGGCTCTCCGAGGCGTCGGCCGACACCATCCGGAGGGCCGCGGCGACCGGGCCGATCGCTGCCCTGCAGTCCGAATACTCGCTCATGAGCCGCGAAATCGAGCACGAGATCGCGCCCACGCTCACGGACCTCGAGGTCACTCTGGTCGCCTACGCGCCGCTGGGCAGAGGCCTCCTCGGCGGCGCGGTGTCGAGCCCCGCTGATCTCGGGCGCGGCGACTTTCGTCGGTCGGTGCCCCGCTTCTTCGGGGAGAACCTGGAGCCCAACCTGCGGCGGGCGGCCGCCCTCGACCACATCGCCTGCTCGCGCGGCATCACGCGTGCGCAGGTCGCGCTGGCATGGCTCGTCGGCAAGCCTGGAGTGATCGCCATCCCCGGCACCACGCGTGTGGAGGCAGTGGTCGAGAATGCCGCGGCCGCCAGCATCACGTTGGAGCCCCGAGAGACGCGGATGCTCGAGGACGCTTTCCCGCCGGGATCCGCCCACGGGGCGCGATACCCGCGAACGATGCTCGAAGGGCTCGAGATCTGACCCCTGCCGCGCGCTCGGGCGGTTTTAACAATTGCGTCGAGGCGTGCTCTTTGCCGCGCCTGTGGCGGTGCTCTTCCCGACGAGCGCTCGGGGTTTCTCGAGGGTTCCATCGGCGAGTTGCGTCGAAGATCTCCCCCAATATCGCCGTTGGCCACCTCAGGACGGGACACGCCGGGCGCGAGGTTCTCAGAGCCGGGTGGCCGACTACGACCCAAATGCTGCGGAAATGTTGGACATAGATCCGACATTCCGAGAGAGGGCGCGTCTTGGTAGTTGATGATCGACTGGTATCCACCTCAGGCGAGTCTCGCCGACGGCCTCGGAAGCGACCCGGCCCAGGTCGAGACCGACCGCCGCGCCGAGCGCTTCATCCGCGCCGTTGCCAAGCGCCACCCGGAGCTGGCCGACCACGCGCGGCGCACGGCA
>JAOTZF010000072.1 GCA_029861485.1 Thermoleophilia bacterium
GCCGTGGCGATCGCGGGCGAGCTCGAATGGAGCGCTGACGACCGACTGTTGCTGCACCAAGCCGCGCTGCTGCACGATGTCGGCATGCTCCACGTGCCCGACAAGATCCGCACCAAGGGCGGCGCGCTCAGCGTGGTGGAGTACGAACAGGTCATGGAGCACGCGAGCATCGGCGCCGCCATGGTGTCCGACGTGCTCGAGGAGGAGCAGATCCACTGGATCCGCCAGCACCACGAGCGCCCCGACGGCCGCGGCTACCCCCAACGTCTCTCGGAGTCCGAGGTTCCTCAGGCATCGTCGATCATCGCCCTCGCCGATGCGTGGGTGGCGATGACCGGGGGCCGGCCGTATCGGCCGCCGCTCAGCGGCGAACGTGCGCTCGCCGAGTGCTGGCGCAACGCCGGCCGTCAGTTCGACGTCAATTGCGTTGAAGCGCTGATCGCGCTTTGGCGTCGCACCGGTGATGAAATGCTGGTCGAGGCCCGCGAGGGCGTGTTCGGCAGCGCTCCGATGAATGAGCAGGTCCAACTGAGCGCCTAGGGATCGGCGGGCCCGCCGCTACGGCCAGCGGTGGGCCCGGCGGCCTTTCAACTCCGGTCGCGCGGCAAATCCGACTGAGGATCCCCGCGCTCGCAGCGAACCCCTGATCATCACGACCGGGGGTCTCGGATGGGGCCACGGACGCGAGGGGTTCGTCATCCCCGGAGAGGGCATCGTGGGCGACAGCGGCAGCGGCCGGAGCCGCCTTGTAGGCGGTCGTGATGTCGCTGTCCTTGCGGACGCGCCCGACGACCTGCAGCTCCGCATAGGCGATGGCGACGACCGCACGGGCCTCCCAGCCGTCGTCGACACCATCGGCATCTTGATTGATGAATGCGAAGTCCCCACTGGCCGCGTCGGAACCGTAGACGAGGCTCGAGCCGGTGCCGCCAGGCCAAGGAAGTGGTCTTCCGGATCCGCGCCCGTGTCGAGCTGCACGCCGCCGGGCCGAGCGCATGTGGGCGTAGAGCTCGCTGGGCGAGCAGTTGTATCGCAGGTAGAGGCTCGACCAGTTATGAGAGGTATACGCCGGGGCAATTACCGCTCGCTGCAACCGATGGGCGCCGAAACGCTGCCGGTAAAGCCACGACAAAGACGGCTCTTGCGCGACTGAAGTTGAACCCCAACCAGCGTGCGCTCGAATTGGACTATCTGGCGAGGCGGCCCCGTGATCGAGCGCGAGCGCGATGGGTGTTCACGGGGACCCCGGGACGACTCATTCCACCTGGATAGGCGCGACCCTCGGGGTAGGATCGACATGTGGGGGTCGCGGCTCCTGCGAGCTGCGAACCGGGATGGAGGGCACGATGGGACGGTTTCCAGGCGGCGGCTCGGCCATCACGACGATCCTGGTCGTGGGCGACGTCGAGACGTCGGTTCGCTGGTATCGCGACATCCTCGGCGCCGACGTGACACGCACCTACGGCAGCTCGGCTGTCCTGGAGTTCCTCGGCACGTGGCTGCTGCTCGTCACCTCCGGGGACCCGACTCCGGACAAGCCGGACGTGAGCTTCGTCCCGCCCGAGGACCGGCGCCGCGTGTCACATTCCTTCACGATCCGCGTGGAGGACTGTGACGCCGCCTACCGCGAGCTCGTGGACCGGGGCGCCGAATTCCTCACGCCGCCCCTCGACCGCGGTGAGGAGATCCGCTGCTTCTTTCGCGATCCCGACGGGCACCTGTTCGAGATCAGCCAGGTTTGACGGGGCACCCGCGTGCTCCCCTCGGCGCGGTCCCAGCCGACAGAGGCGCACCGGGTTCGAACGGGCCTCAGCAGCCCGGGGCCGCGACGGCCCGCAGAGGATTGAAGTTGAACCCACGCATCATGCGAGCAGCTCGCGGGTCGGGCGGCCCCGAAGGCGCCGGCGGTTCGAGTCCGTCGAGATCTATCGAAGTCGGATCTCCTCGAGCAGGCTGGCGATGTTCCTTTCGACGTCTCGCATCAGGCGTTTGTGGCCGCCTGCGAAGAAGAGGTAGCGGCGCAAACTGAAACGGTGCCCATGGAGTGGTCGATCCACGATGGCGAGAGCGGTCGGCGTGTTGATCTCTTCCCGCAGGATGGCCGCCGCGCCGTCATCTGCGTCGCTCAGCAGCCACACGAACTGGCCGGCCAGGTACGGCCGCTTACGGTGCGGCTGAGAGAACTCCAGAGTCACTTGGACACCGGTCTGCCTCCGAAGCTGACGGATCTCGACATCGAATCGGAGTAGCCCTCCCGGTGCTGGCTGAAACCCATACGCCTGTCGGCTGTCGCCGTCCGATGTGGTTGATTTCGCGACGCGGTTTCCGAAAATGCTCCGCTCGCCAACAAGCGGGGCGTTGGCCAGTACACACGCCAGCTCGTCCGCCGTGGCGCCCGGGAACCGGAACGTCTGGGTGAGCGTCCTCAATCCCGACTGGTCATGCATCCCTCGTCCTTTCGCGGCTCAGCTCGATGAGAATCGGATCGACGCCGCCAGGGAGCCTCGGAGGCTGAGTCCTGTTGCACAACCCAGACCCTAGGCGGCTAGGCCTCCCGCGACGGGATCCGCCATGAAATGGACCACGAGTTGTGCCAGAGCGGCATCGAACTGGCCCTCGGCGAATGGAAGTGCTCGGCCGCGGCCCGCTGCACCCTGACCCCGCGATGTCGTTCGCGAACAGCTTCGACGAAAGGGGACGACGGATCGACGGCCGACACGGACGACGCGCCGACCCGTGTGACCAACTCGGCGGTCAGCGCGCCGGGCCCGCAGCCGACGTCGAGCACGCTCTGACCGGAGGCGATCCCAGCGAAATCCGCGAACCGAGGCGCGAGCGGTATCGAGTACCTCCCCATGAACCGGCTGTAGGCGTCTGCGGCAACATCGAAGCCCACGGGTCGAAGCGTATGCCCCTTGCCTGCGGTGAGCGATCGCTTGGGCATCGTTAGGGCCGCGGATCTTGAGCTCGCTTCGTGCGCGGCAGGCGGGGTTCGAACGCTCAGCACGCCGCCGGTCGAGACGGCCCTAACGCGACCGAAGCGATCGGCTCCTGCGGGTTTATACGGACGACGGATCGGCGTGAGGTCCGCCGAAGCTGCGCGAGGTGCGCGCATAGCCTCCTCGAATCCCGTCCGACACCGGACGTCAACCAGGGAAAGGGCGCACATGGCCAACAACATCACGCGACGCCAGGTAATGATTGGCGGTCTAGCGGTTGCCGCCCCCCTGGCTGCTCTCGGCGCGGTGGGTTGCGGGGACGATGACGACTCGGCGGCAGCGGCGACGTCGGGCAGTCAAGACCATGCTGCCGAGACCACGGCGGCGGTCGAGGCCGGCCCGGTCGTCGCGCCGCGCGCCCCCCACACGCCCTTTCCTGCCGAAGCGCCGCCACGTTCGACCACCCGCGTACACACCATCGAGTTTGAGGTCGACGAACATTTGCTGGAGATCGCGCCGGATCGGACCATGCTGGCGTGGACCTTCAATGAGCCCGGCGAGCCGGGCCGCATCCCTGGTCCTGTAGTGAGGGTCACCGAAGGCGACCGGGTGGATTTCACGCTCCGCAACACGGGGACTCTCCAGCACTCGATGGACTTCCATGCCGCCAAGATTTCCTGGTCACGCCACTACGGGCCCGTTGATGTCGGCGAGACCGCGACCTTCTCGTTCACCGCCAAGATCCCTGGGGTGTTCATGTACCACTGCGGCGTCCCGCCGGTGCTGCTCCACATCGGCCAGGGCCAGCAGGGCACGATCATCGTCGACCCCGCCGACGAGTCGCTCCTGCCACCCGCGCGCGAGTTCGTGATCGTGCAGACCGACCTCTACCCAGGGAAGAACGGTGAGATTTCCGACTTCGCCCAGCTGGAAGCGGCCACCCCGGAGTTGGTGGTCTTCAACGGCTACGCCAGCCAGTACACCGGCAAGGATGCGCTGAAGATCAAGAAGGGCGAGCGCGTTCGCGTGTTCGTCCAGAACGCGGGTCCGAGCCGCTGGTCGGCCTTCCACGTAATCGGAGCACTCTTCGATCGAGTGTTCCTCGAAGGGATCTACCCGGAGAACCTGACTCGCGGCAGCCAGACCCTCAACCTCTCGCCCAGCCAGGGCGCCGTGGTCGAGTTCACCGTCGAGGAAGAGGGCACCTACCCGTTTGTCTCGCATGACTTCCACGACGCAACCAAGGGCGCTCTCGGACTCTTCACGACGAATGGCGAGAGCACGTGAGGCTCCAGGTCTGAGCGGGGTCGCGCCTCACACGGTGATGACCACTTTCCGTCGGGCGTGCCCCTCCCTCAGATACCGCATAGCGTCTGGGACCTCGCGCAGCGGGTAGGTCCTGTCGATGACCGGCATGACCTTGCCGGCCTCAATGAGCCCTTTTTACCGGCTGCAGATCCTCCTTGTGGTCCCTCAAGAAGTCCAAGAAGGGCGCGCGGAGGCTCTGGCGCACGAACGGCGACAGCATGAGCGCCCGCAGAGTGCGATCCGTACCTCCGACCCACCGTCCGCCTTTTCCGCCGATGATCACGAGGGTGCCGTCGGGCGCATCGGCGGGCGGCGAGGCGTGCGCGAGCTTCGGAGCGATACCAAAGATCTTGCTTGGCGACGGCCGTGCACATCGAGCGTTGGGGTGTACATGAGGCGCAGGCGGGCGAACAGTGAATCGAATGGGCAGGCCGCCAGCGTTGCGGAGGCTCTTCGCCGGCAGACCGGCACCCAGATCACCACCGAGGACGTCTTGCCGCTCAGAAGCAGGTTGCCACTAGCGCGTCGAGCAATACGTGCCGATGGCCGCATCACCAAATCCGGCCGACGATCTGCTCGAGGGGATCAAACGCCGCCAATGGATCGCCCGGGGTCACGGCGGTGGCCCGGCGACGACCCAATCAGCCGACCAAGAGACTTGTTGTGTACATGATGGCGAGCCCGGCCAGGAATCCCCCGACCACCGCTCCTGAGGTGAGTCCGCCAGCGGCGCGCCGAGCGATGTAGCGGCCAACCTCGACGACGACCTCGAGAGCGGCCCCGACGGCGATCGCAAAGAAGAAAACGCCCAGGATCTCGTTGGTGATGAACCCCCCGATCCAGGCTCCGAGGATCACCGGGCCGCCGGCGACCAGGGCGAGCGCGGCAAGCCGGAGAGAGCTTACTCGGCGCTTTCCCTCCGCCACCGGCGCAACGATCCCGAGGCCTTCGGAGACGTTGTGAACCATGAAGCCGGTGACCAAGACCGACCCGAGGGCGACCTCCCCAAGGGCAAAAGACGAGCCAATCGCAAGGCCCTCACCAAGGTTGTGCAGGCCAACGCCAACGGCGATCATTGTCGCCAGCCCGACGCCCGCTAGGGGGGCGACGCCATCGCCGGTCGGGGTTCCCTTCGTTAGTCGGTGCGCGGTCCAGGAGAGCCCGAGGTAGCTCACGGCGACCCCGAGCACGATGAGCCCCGGCCCGCCCAGCGCGCTCGGCAAGCTGGCCTGCAGCTCCAACGCCTCCGCAAAAGCGTCGATGGCGAGGAAGGTCAGGAGGCCCGCGGTCAAGGCCATGAAGGCGGCCAACCAGCGAGGGTCGGCACGCCGCAAAGCCGGCAGCCACATCATGCCGAGGACCACGGGCACGATGCCGACGAGGAATCCAATCAGCGCGTAACCCGTGAATGTCGCTCTGGACGGTGCTGGAGCCTCGAACGCGGCCGGTACCTCGATGGTCGACTGGATGCCGCTGGAGCTCGTGACGCCTATCGAATAGGGATCGTCCTCGACCCAGGTGAATGGGATGTTGATGGTTGCCGAGCGCAGTCGACCGAGCCGCTTCGGACCGTCGACCGTGAATGGCACGATGGCATCGTCAACGGTGACCGAGGCGATGGTGATTGCGTCCCGCTGGGGGTTGCGCACCAGTACCGAGATCTCATTCGCGTGAAAGGTGGCGCGGCGGATCTCCAGCTCATCGGCCGGTGGCGGGTTAGCACCGACGAGGCTCGTGAGTGAGCCGTTGGTCGATGAAACGAGCGCAGCCGCTCCAAGTAGCAGGAGGACCGGCAACAGGACGGACAGCCGAAGCCCCCACGTCCATCGCTGCAGGGCAGCAGCGTCGGTGGTCACCTACTCGTCCACCACGTCGAAGAAGCCCATCCATCCGAGCTCGGCGAACTCCGACTGGTGGGCGTGGAACATGAAGAGTCCGGTGTTGGCGAAATCGATCTCGATGATGCCTCGCTCGCCTTGGCACTGCATGATGGTGTCGGTGTACTCGAACTGATCGGTGCTTCCGGTGCGGTAGTACCGGAAGAAGTCGCCGTGCAAGTGGAAGGAGTTGATCAGGTCGAACTCGGTGAGGTTCGCCAGGTAGATCCGCACCAGCTCGGATCGCCTCACGCGAATCGGAAACTTGGCGTAGTAAAAGGCCTTGCCATTGACGGCGTAGAAGTTGTTCTCGCCGTCGCCGTCGGTATCGAAGCCGTTCATCACCATGACCAGCTCCTTGGCGGGCGGCCGTGGAGTCGGCGGGTCGATGATGAACGCGCCATAGAGCCCCTTGTGGATGTGCTTCTTGAGGGGCGGGGCGTGGCAGTGATAGAGCTGCATCCCGTATGGCCGCGCAGGGAAGCGATACGTGAACGACTCGCCGGGCTCGACGATCTCGAACACGCCGTCCATGTTCGCCGGATGGATGCCATGAAAGTGGATCGTGTGCGGGTGAGAGCCCGCGTTCGAGAACTCGACCTCGAGGATGTCGCCCTCGGTCGCGCGCATGACCGGCCCTGGCACCGTGCCGTTGTAGGTCCACGCCGGGAAGAACACGCCTTTTGCGACCTCGATATCCCGGTCCATCGCCACGATTTCGTAGTGGCGGACGCGGCCCGGCTCCGCTGTCAGGGCCGGCGGCGGGATGAGGAGGGCATCGAGCTCACCCCGTTCGCCCGGCGCGACGACGTCGGGACCGACGTGTGCCCCCTGCTGATGATCAGCGGCGGCGGAGGCCTCGGGCCCATCCCCATTGCCAGGGTCGTCCGCAGCCTGAGCGAGCCCCGCGACCGGCAGCGAGGCCGCCATAGGCATTGCCAAGGCAAGCGGCGCTGTACGAGCCAGCATTTCCCGGCGGGTGGTGCCCTTCTTAGCCACGGCTACATTATAGTGTTAGTTCAGGCCCCTATGAAGATTTAGGGGATAAGCGACGCACCCAAATGGCCTTGGCGCCCATAGAGGCACGCATCCACTTCGCCGCGTGTCGATTTACGGGGTCTCCTTCCTAGTGGGGGTGAGGGGATCGATACGGAGCCTGTCCACCACTCCGAGTCCGCCTTGTTCTGCTCAGGGCAAGCGCCGGCCGATGTTCAGACCCCGTTCCACGCCAGACCTGCAGGCAACCCCTCCTCAGCCCCCTGTGAGCACCTCGCGCAGTTGGGCGATGGTCGGTGACCCTGCCGGCCCAACAGGCGTTGAATACACGCGACACGACAGCCCGACCGACGCGTCGGCATCGGCGAAGGCGTCAACGCCGTCGATGTGGATGCTGGGGGAGCCGTGGAAACCCACCCGCTCAGCCTCCTCAGGCGTCTCTACGAGTCGCCTCCTGAGGCGCAGATCGGGAAGCTCGTCGGCGAGGGCGCGAAGGCGCTCGTCGGCCACCTTCCCGTTGGGGCAGTCATCGAAATACAGCAGTGTCACGTCCATGAACGTGACTCTAAACCTTCACCTATAGGAGAAGGTCAAGCGGTAATCTGGAGCAATGCGAATTGGAGAACTCGCCGAGGCGGTCAACTTGCCGACCCGCACCATCCGCTACTACGAGCGGCGGGGCCTGCTCGCCGAACCGCAGCGGGCATCGAACGGCTACCGCGTCTACGACCAGCAGACAATGGACCGCACCCGCTTCATCTGCCGCGCGCAGGCCGCCGGGTTCACCCTTGCGGAGATCCGCAGCATCATCGATATCTGGGCCGAGGGGGCCTCGCCTTGCTCTCATGTTGCAGAGCTGCTCGAAGCCAAGCTTGATGACGTACGCCAACGGCGTCGTCAACTCGCTGCCGTTGAGCGAGTTCTCAAAGAACTCATCGAGCGCGGGCGAAGCTTCGATCCGGCTGACTGTCGAGACGAGGAAATCTGCGGGATGCTGACCCATCCCGGCGGCGGTAGCTGAGGAGAAGACCGCCTGGCTAGCAGCGGTGCCAGCTCGGCACGACCCAGCGGAACAGTGCCAGACCCCGTCGCCGGCACCAGCAGTCGGGCTGGCATTCACAGCTCAAGGAGGTGCGGCGCTCCAGCACGTGACCCATCAGCGCGGCACCGAGAAAGGCGGCTGCGACCACAAGGAGGGTCT
>JAOTZF010000185.1 GCA_029861485.1 Thermoleophilia bacterium
ACCACCGGCTCAACAACGTGCAGGGCTTCATCAAGTTCGGCCACCACGTGTGGGCCGGCCAGGCCTCCCGCGTCAGTGCGAGCGCGACCGAGGTCCTGCCCGACGGCGCGACTGAGGCGACCTTCGAGGCATCCAACGGCGGCGACGTCAGGCGGGAGGCCGAGGAGGCCTCGGTCAGCACTGCCAGAAGCGTCTGAGCAACGTGCCAGAGGCCGGCTGCCTCGTCACCGGGCCTCCGGCACACACGCCGACGCGGAAGCGCCTCGCGGGCGCGAGGGCACTAGCCCTGGGCGGGGAAGCCGTATGAGAGGGCACGCTGCATGACTTCGTCGGCGTAGTCGACGGCGGGGCTCGCACAAGCTCCGTAATAGCGGCACGCCGCGCGCCGGTGCTCTTCGAAGCTGCCGCCCGGAGGCGGCGTACCCTTGCCGGCACGAAGGCCGAAGGCCGCGGTCGCGATCGCGTCCGCAGGCTCGAGCGGGTCGACGAGACCATCGCCATTGCCGTCTCGGCCGAACTCGCCGACGAAGTCGCCGCATTGGCCTCCGATGCCGAGCTGCATCGGCCCTACGCAGCCGGAGCGGTTGACGCGCCCGGCCGCGGGGTGGCGTCCATGGTCAGACTCCTGGCCGCCGATGGCCGCGAGAAAGCGCCAGTCCACGCCCATCTGGGCACCGAAGTGGATGTACAGCTCGAGATACTCCGGCGGGATGTCCCCCGCGGCTACCTCCGTAGGAGCGTTCGGTCGCCAATCCGTAGTCGAGATCGCCCCGGCGAGCGGCACGCCGTCAATCAGGTCCGCGCCGGCCGAGGCGGCTCTGGGGCCCGCGGCGCCGACTCCGAGAAGAAGCGCAGCGCATGCCGCGAGCAACGACGCGGCAGACACCGAACGGGCGACTGACGGCATCGCAGGGCGGCGGCGCCTGACCTGCCGAGGCATCTCGCCCCGTGCGGAGGCCGGTTGCCGCATCGGCTCGCTCAGCGCACGACGACGGTCCGACGGCGCCGGACGCACGTCGTCACTCGGCTTTCGCGAGCGCACGACCCGTGCCGGCAGAGACCGATTCCTCACTGCCGGCGGCGCTGAAGCCGGCACGAACGGATCCCCGGCGGATCGGGTCCTCGGGGACGGCTTGGGGGTGGTCGCGAACCAGCGGTCGAGAACGTCCGATTCACTTGCCGTTGGCGAGTTCGCATGCGCGGACGAGCGTTCCGCCGCTGCCCGCGATGGTCGTGGCCCGGTCGTTCGAGCCGTCGGGGTCGTGGCCCGTCGGCTGGTCGCCGTCGGATATGGAACCTCCGGGCTGGACTGCGGTCCGCGCAACCGGGTGGTGTACCTCGTATCGGATGGCGACGGGCGAGCCGCCGGAGCCGGCGGTGTGCGTCGCGGCGCGTCAGCCGGCAGCTGCGGGCGTTCTACTTGAGCGGCCGAGTGTCCTGCCGGCTTCGGACGAGGCGCCGGCACGCCTGACCCCTCCGGGCTTCCTGGGGCATCGTCGGCGCCGTCGCGGCCCTTCGGGGCCTTGGGCTCGGACTTCAGTGGAGGGCGCTGAGGAGTCGGGGACGAGGGCATCGGCCGCTGGGTGTCACCGCCCTGGGTCGACCGTGGACCTCCAGGGGCCTCGCGCTGCGGATTCTCGAGCGGCCACGGGGCCGATGGTGTCGCGCCCCCAGTCATTTCGCGTCGTCGCTCAGGCGCGGAGCGCGCCGCGCTACGGCCGTCCTTGGCGGCCGGCGGCGGCGCAGGCGCCGGAGACCCTCCGCGCCGCATGCCTCGCTTGACCCCGGCGCCGATCACCTCGACCTCCGGCAGGCCGGACGGCTGTCCAAGACGCGGCTTTGGTGCCCTGGGCTTCTGCGGGGAGGCACCGGCCTCCGGCTCG
The DNA here is from genome assembly GCA_029861485.1 of Thermoleophilia bacterium. Lineage (GTDB taxonomy): Bacteria > Actinomycetota > Thermoleophilia > Miltoncostaeales > Miltoncostaeaceae > CAMYIK01. The sequence continues at coordinate 1,884 of JAOTZF010000185.1, forward strand.
AGCTCGGATTGGCGCGGCGGCGCGGCCGGGTCGTGGGGCTCGACCGGCTCGATGTCCGGCAGGTCGCCGCCGGAGAGTCTGTTCAACGACACGATGGTTTCACGGCAGACAGTTAGGCACGAGCAGGCAGGACTCATGCGATCGTCGGGCGGGAGCCTAGGCCAAAGACAGGGGCGCCGCCGCCGACGGAGGTTTAGTTTACCGGCGCGGCATTCGTAATTCTCCGTGAGCCGGGCGAGCGTACCCCCCCGCAGCCTCCCCCAAGACGCGATCGTAGTGGCGCAGAAAGAACGCACGATGGATTTCAGAATCGCCCCCGCGTCCGAGAGGGTAGCCTGTCCCCGGGGGGTGATCACGCCCCGAAGCCCATGGCACTTACCCTCATGATCATCTTCGCGGTCGGGGTCCTCCTCGGCGTCGCTCTCGGTTTGCCCGCACTGCGCCGCTGGCCGCGCGACGAGACCGAAGAGAACCCGATCCGACCGGTCGGCCGAGAGCTCATTCCGGTTGGGCCGCGTCGATCCCGCCGCGCTGGAGCGAACGCCAACGGCGGCACAGCCGGCGCGTCGCGAAGGCGTTTCAGCGCGGCACGACGGCTTGCCGGACCGAAAGTGAAGTTGCTCGAGGCCCCCTCGGCCTATGACGACATGACGTGTGAGTTGTTCGTCTCCCCGCTGGGCGACGACGTCCTCGCACGCGCCGTGACGCTGTTCGAGTATTTGGAGACCACAGGCGAGGTGGACTCGACCCACCTCGCCGAGGCGCTCGGCGCCGCGCCGTCAGCCCTCGGTGGCCTGCTGACGGGGCGCCTCAACCGGCGAGCCCAGCAGCTGGGCCTGAAGCCCCCGTACGAGGTCGAGCGGACATCGGGTCGTACCATCTGGCGCGACCAGCAGGGCACCGCCGGACGGCTCCTCGGCGCGCTTCGGCGTGAGATCACGTCGCGGAGGCGGGCGGCGGTGAGCTCCGCTCAATCCCCTCCGGCTTGAGCGTGTGCGGAAGATCTCTAGAAGGCGCCACGAGACTTCTTGAGGAGCCCTGACTCCTTTGCCGCCCCGGCCGATGGCGTCTGTGAGCAGGTTCTTTCAACGAGGGCGGCACAGTGGCACACGCAGTGCGTTTCACTCACCAGGTTGAACCGGACAGTCTCTCCGACGCCGACCGGGCGGACGGCCTGGTCAGTATCGACCATGCCGCGGAAGCGATGAAGCTCCCCGCGGGCGTCGTTAAGCGCGCCCTCGAGAAAGGCGCCTTCCGTGGCGTGAGCGCCCCGGAGGCCCGAGTTTCGGCCCAATCGGTCGAAGCCTTTCTCGCCGCGCGCGTCGCGGTCGACCGCACGGCCAGTCCGCCGGAGGCCGCATAGACGAGCAACCAGCCTCTAGGCTTGGCGGGATGGATGTCTATCTCGCGGTCGCGAGTAAGCGAGACGGTCGCGTATATGCCGAACGCGCCATCCCACCAGCATCGGAGGCCAGGATCCTCGACGCGGGGCGCCTCTCCGGCAGCGCGAGAAACGGCCAACCATGGACCTTTACCGTCGCGGATTCCCCTGCGGCGAAGGAGGCGGTGGCGACCAGCGTGTACCGGCCTGAGCTCGTGCTCACGGCAGCGCTCGTGGTCGTGATCACGGTGCTGCGAGTCGGGCGCCTCTACGACTTCGATGCCGGTCGTGCAGCCCAGAACATGATGCTCACCGCGTGGGATGACGGCGTCGTCAGCTGCCCCAATGGAATCGCCCGCCCGGGCGCCCTTCTGGGCCCGCTCGGTCTGAGCGACGACCAGAGGCCCGTCACCGTGCTGTCATTCGGCTATCCCGCGAACGCTCGCCCCGCCAAGCGGTGGCCGCCCGAGAGCTGGAGCGCGCGGGCGCGGCGGCGCCCCTTCGAGCAGGTCGTACGGCGCCTCTAGACGACAACCTGCCCGTGCGGATCAATGGCCTGAACGGCGAAGACCCAGGTTGACAACGGAGGCTGGCACCTGCAGTCGCCAGGGCGCGAGTGAGCGTGGGCGGGCGGCCGTCAAGAGGAGGTAGCGGTCCCGGGCCCGGCGACAATCCG
>JAOTZF010000186.1 GCA_029861485.1 Thermoleophilia bacterium
GACCCCGACAAGCTCATGGGTACGCGCGACCTGGCCAGTGCGCCGAAGTACGTTCTTGCCACTGGCGTGAGCGATGGCAACTTGCTGAAGGGTGTGAGGTACTTCGCCGACGGGGCGCGAACCCACTCGATCGTGCTGGACTTGAAGGGCAATACCGTGCGGTTTATCGATACCGTGCATATCTTCAGTCGCACCCTGATCAGCGGGATCAGGCTGTAGGGAGGTTTACGAGGTGAGCGAAAGCGATTTCCCCTTTGAGTTCGCCTTTGGCGAAGGCGCAGGCGAAGAGTTCAAAGAGCGCCTCAAGGAGATGATCCGGGCCCAGAAAGAGGCCTTCGAGGAGCTTCAGCAGGAGTCTGGCGGCCAGCTCGCCAACGTCGATCGCTGGCAGGTCATCAGCCAGGCGGTCAACTTGACGGCCGCGGGCCTCAGCGCGCTCGAGAAGCAGGGCACCGCGGAGGAGGCTGCCGACGCCATGGGCATCATGTTCGCCCGCGCGATGACCGCCCTTCAGGGGTCACTGCACCAGCCCGAGTAGGAATCTCCGCGCCCTGCCGGGCGCCGCGCCGCTAGGCGGCGTCGTCCGCGTCGACCGGGTACGCCGGTCGACGTGTGCGCGGATTCCGGGAGGGCTCGGTCTGCGTACCACGGACGGCCGAACGCGCCGGCAGCGGGATGGCCGTTGTCGGCGCGTGGCCGTTCGTGTGCATTCTGACCTCGAACTGCGCACCCGAGAGGGTCGAGTCGGCGAGCTCACGCAGCCCTTGCACCTCACGCTTCAAGGAGGAGATCTCCTCGGAGGTCCGTTCGGCGCCTGTCGCGACCAAGTCGACCATCATCCGCAGGTCGTCCACGACCGCGCGCCGCTCGCGAATCGCCTCGTCGCGCATCTCGCGCAACTCGTTCGTGATTCGAGAATCGGGCGTCGCCTGCTCTTGCGCGCGGACCTTGAGATGCTCCAGCTGTGATTCCAGCTGCCGGACGGCGTCAAGCACGTCCTCTGGCTCCTGAACGCCGCTCACGCGACGGCCCAGCCCGAAGAAGCCCCAACCAGTTCGACACGGATGTGGGTCACACCTGCTCCTAGTCGCCTGAAATCACGCTACAAAGCCCCTCGGACGCCATGTGGACGCCTACCGTGGCCCGATGCCGCGCCGGTTCCGCATCGACCGCCTCACCTCGCGGGTTGGGTTGCTCGAGATCGGCGGTGAGCCGGCTTTCGGGCGCTGCTACCTCGCGGACGGCCTCATCAGCCGCCTGATCGGACTCCTGGCCACGAGCGATCTGGAGGCAACCGAAGCGCTGTTGATCCCGCACTGCCGCGCGATGCACACCATCGGGATGCGGACCACGATCGATGTGGCCTTCATCGATGACCGCGACCGCGTGGTCGAGGTCGTGTCTCGCCTCACGCCATGCCGCGCCGCCCGCAACCGCGCCGCCGGGTCGGTGTTGGAGGCAAACTCCGGGGCGCTCGCTCAGCTCGCGGTCGGGCAGCCGATCGCGTGGCGACCGGCCGGGCCCGCTACTGCTCGGAGGGAGCCTCCGAGTCGTCCATGTCCTCCAACGCCCGGCGTCGGCGACGCTGCACAATCAGGAAGAAACTCCCGAGCACGAGGGTCACGATGATCGCGAACCAGGGCAGGTCCTTGAGGTCCACGCCCAACGCGAGGCTGATGAGGATCCCCGCGGCGACCACCGCAACCAGGACGCCGACCATCTGATTCGGAGTTAAGCGCACACCCGTCAGGGTAGCCGCCTCGTCGGGCGATCACGTCGCGCCTGCGAGCACCTCGTGGCCGGTTTCGGTTCGACGAGGCTCCGCCCTCACGTGGCGCCGCCGTATCCGCGCGCTCGCGGGAAGCGACGCATAGAAGGCGGCTAACGCCGCATGGCTCGCGGAGGCGAGGGTTCATCTGAGCACACCGCGCACGGGCCCTCTTTCGGGCCCGCCGCTTGCCGGCCGGCTGCTCGGCGACTCGAAAAGCGCCGAGAGTGAACAGAGATGGTCTCCGCGGGGGGGAACTCTGCCCGCTCGGCTCTCTATCGAGCGACGCCGCGCCAAACGGGCGGCAGTGGCTCGAGGAGGGTCATGACCAGTCAATCCGCGGATTCCCGGACGGTGCTTCTCGTCGATGACGATCAGGCCACGCTCGATCTGCTCGAGCGGAACCTTGCCGTCGACGATTTCCTCGTGCACCGAGCCGGTAGCGCAGAGCAGGCGCTCAAGCTCTTGCGGACGACCGCGCCCGATGCGGCGATCGTCGACACGGTACTGCCCGGTGCCAACGGGTTGGAGTTGATCGAGCAGATCCGGGCAGGCCATGCTGAGGACGCGTGGAGTCCGGGGATGCCCGTCTTGATCGTCTCAGGGCGCGCCGAGCCCTACGACGCGGTTCGGGGGCTCGAGCGCGGCGCCGATGACTACGTGGCCAAGCCGTTCCACTACCCGGAGCTTCTCGCCCGCCTGAGAGCGGCGATCAGGCGCTCCGAAGGAGCGACCCTTGGGGACGTGCTGCGCGTGCAGGAGTTGTCCATCGACCGCAACGCCCGGCGTGCTCTCGTCGGCGGCCGAGTAGTTGCGCTGTCGGCCAAGGAGTTCGCTCTGCTCGCCGAGCTGGCTCGGCACCCGGACCGCGTGTTCTCCAAGGAGGATCTGCTTCGGGATGTGTGGGGCTTTCGCAGCAACACCCGAACCCGCACGGTCGACAGTCACGCCAGTCGACTGCGACGCAAACTCGCGCTGGCCGGTGCGCGCACACGGTACGTGGCGAACATCTGGGGTGTTGGCTACCGGCTGCTTCCCGGCGAGTCGTGACGGGTGTCGGGTGGTCGAAGCAGGCTCTGGATCGCCCTGGCGCTCACCCTGGCGGTGGGTGCTCTTCTCGTGGCGGCGGTCGGGGGGAGGGAATCCGACTCGGCGCGCATCCTCATTGCCCGGGAGCCCCTGACGCCTGGACTCGCCGTTCGCGAGGTTCTGCTCGATGGGCGCGCCGAGTGGCTCGCGGTCCGCGGCGCCGGCGCCCTCGAGGGGCTGCTGCGGGAGTCCGATGAGACCGATGGCCTGACTCTGTCGGCGCCGGTCGGTCCTGGCGAGCCGATCTCTCGGGCCGCGCTTGGCGGCGTGGGGACCCTTCCGCCGCTATCGGCCGATGAGCGCCTGATTTCGCTGCCGTTGTCCTCGGCGGGCGCTGTCGCAGGGGCCCTCACGGTGGGTACCCGCGTTGATGTTGCATCCACCGTTGCCGAGGGGCCGCTGGGAGCGGCTGCTCTGATCGTCGGCGACTCCGAGGTCGTCGGCATCGAGACCGGCGCCGGGCCGCTCGGGCAGGGCGCGGGCGGGGTAATTCTGAAGCTGGCCCGGAGTGAGGCACTCGCTGTGAGCGAGGCGCTCGGCGCTGGGCGCGACCTGCGGTTGATCGTTCGTCCTTCGGCCGTGGGACCATGACGACGCGGCGGGGTGGCCAGCCCGATCACGCCTTGGTCGAGCGCCTTCGCGCCCGGGCAGCGGAGAGGATCGCCGGTGCCTTCGTCGATGGGGAGGAGCTCCGCAGGCAGATCGACGACGTCATTGACGAGGATCGCGTGTTCCTGAGCGAAGACGCTCGGGCAGTGACCCTTCAGGCGGTGGTCGATGAGGCGCTCGGACTGGGCCCGATCGAGCACCTGCTGCGAGATCCATCCGTGACAGAGATTGCGGTGAATGGTCCGCGGCGGGTGTTCGTCGAGCGAGAGGGCCAGATGCAGTCCACCGAGGTCACATTCGCTGACGACGAGCACGTGATGCATGTCATCGACCGGGTGCTCTCTCCGCTCGGACGGAGAGTCGACGTCGCTTCGCCAATGGTCGACGCGCGGTTGGCAGACGGGTCGCGGCTGAACGTCGTCAG
>JAOTZF010000187.1 GCA_029861485.1 Thermoleophilia bacterium
GGGCTTCCCGTGAGAGCTCCTTCTTCCCGATGGTCGACGCCGTGAAGCGGGCGGTCCCCCCAGGGGCATCGGCACTCGTGCTCGTCGCCGAGACCGATGCCATCGACGGCCTGGTGTCGGCGCTCGACGCGCAGGACAGCCAGATAATGAGGCACCCGCTCACCAGCGACCAGGCCAAGGAACTCGCCGACGCCGCGGCCGGCTAACGACCGCGAGGGTTCTTGAGGCAATCGAGCGCCGGCGCCCATACGGCCGGCGCTCAAGAGAGGCCGTCCGGGGCAACTTGCGGCGCCGCCGCGAAGAGTGTCCCGCCGTCCTGACCGGGGCGCTGGTCAGCGCGCTTGACCTGCATCCGAGACTCCATGGAGCCGGTGACGCCCGCTGAGGTCGGTGCCCAACCTAGCTTGTCGAGGCAACCGCCGGTCTCACCGCCGCGGCTCGTCGCCAGCCGCCGCGTCCGGTGGGCAGCCGATTTGATCGCAGCGTCTCGCTCGGCAGCTCGTCGAAGAGCCGGCAGTAGTCATGCGCAAAGCGACCGTAATGCCAGAAGCCAAGCTCGGCTGCCGTGCTGCTCACCGTCTCCCTGTCGGGATCGGCGCCCTGGAGCATCTGGCGGGCCGAGTTGAGCGCCCGAGTCGTGAGGAAGCGCTTGGGCGAGCAGCCGAAGATGTCGCGAAACGCTCGCCGCAATCGAGTCTCGGAGACCCCGATCTGCCGACAGATGTCCTTGATCGCCACCAGGCGCCAACCCCGCTGCGCTGCCAGCGCCTCCGCGTCGGCCACGATGCTGAAGCTGCGGGCGCGAGCCTGCGGCTGACCGGCGGCTCGCTCACGGTTACCGGCGAGTGCGCCCACCACGGTCTCGACAAGCTCTGATTCGAGAGCCTCGGCGTTCAGCACGGACCTTCGACTCGCGAGCTCACTCGCGAGCTCACGAGTAAGGCAGTCGATCGAGCCATCAGCGTCCTCAACGCTGATCAGATCGCCAGCCCCAGGAAGGTGAACCTGTGCGTCCAGGCTATCGGCGGCAGCCTCGAGCGCGCTCGGCTCGAAGGTCATGCCGAGGAGAGGAGTCCAGGCGGGAGAGAACCCCAGGCAGCCCGTGCCCGGTCCGACGATCTCATAGGCCCCCTCTTGCCAGAGGAAGCGACCATTGATGTGAACCGAGCCCGACTTGTCGAGCGGGACCACGAGCAGGGCGCGATCAATAGCCGTCTGCACCATCACGTCGAAGGGCATGACCTCGAACTCCACAGCGCTACCACGAGGCAGCTGCAAACTTTGGATCCACCCCGCTCCGGCGGCGGGCCCCAATTGAGTCGAGCGGAGGTCGGCGAGATCGGTCCGCGACTCGAGATCCTCTGCATTCTCGATAGCGGACCCCTGAGGGCCCGCCTCGGGCTCCACGGCCTGAACCGGCGGAATCGACGAGTTGGTGCGGGGCGAGGCCCTTGCGGAGCTGACGGCCCGCATTGGGCTCTCGGCCATAGCGGCCGTCTCAGACTCGTGAGGCGGCATTCGGCAACGCTATCTCTTGATCTCGCGTCGGAGCAATGTCTTTCATGTGATCATCGCATGCCAATCTGGCTCGAGAGTCCGGCCCTCGGCTCGGATCTTGGCCGGCGCTGCAGGCTCGGGCGCCTCCGCACCGATTCGAGTCGACATGCGCAGAGCACCCCGGACGGACGTCGTCGTCGTGGGCCCGGATATCGCGCGGCGGCTCGCTTCCCGCTGTAGCGCTTGCCGGAAAGTGGCTAGCCACGGGTGATCAGGCGGTGGGAGCCTTCTCGTCGACGGAAACCCGACGATGGAGAACGCAATGAGCGATACCCCGGTACTCGACGTCTTGGCCCAGATGACGGCCGATTCCCTCGCGCAGTCGACCCTCGATCCGCCCGCCATCGCGCTGGCGCGGTTGGCGGCGCTGGTCGCCAGCGACGCGCCACCGATCTCCTACCTGGCAAACCTCGGAGCAGCAGCCGAGCTCGGGCTGGAGATCGAAGACGTCCAGGGCGTGCTCGTCGCGGTTGCGCCCATCGTGGGCACGGCTCGCGTCATGACTGCCGCAAGAAACATCGCCACCGCATTTGGCGTGGCCATGACGGTCATCGAGGCGGAGATCGAGGCCGCGCTCGCGGAGGGCCAGTCCTGACCTGCCCGCGATTCGCACGACACGCACACGCAGCCAGATTTGCTGAACTCCAGAACTCCGGGCGTCGGCGTTCCCACTGCCGCGACCCGGAGGTCTGGCGACATACGACGCGCTGCCGCCGTCAAGGGGTGCGTCAGTCGCTCTGACTCGGGGTGGGCTTCGTGGCCTCGCGCGCTCGACGCGCACCCGCCTCGGCGCACGCATCGACCGCCTCGGAGACCGAGTAGAAGACCCGCTCGTCGGTGATCTCCCGGCGAGCGCCAAAGCGACGCATCTTCGCGAGCAGCGGCGCCCGCATCCGGGCGAAGACGAGCGTGGTGTCGTCGTCGGCAAGCTCGTCGGAGAGCTCATGGAGCATCGCCAGCGCCGTGGTGTCGATGGCGCCAATCGCCTCCGCGTCGACGATAACGGCGGCGAGAGGAGCATCCGCCTCACGTACGCGGGCGCGTACCTTGTCGCGAAAGTCGTTTGCGTTGGCGAAGAAGAGGTCCGCGTCGTAGCGGAAGATCAGGAGTCCGGGATAGGTCTCTTCACCGGCGCCCTCGTCCTCGACGCTTCGGAAGGTGCTCGTGCCGGGGACGCGCCCCAGCTCGGTCGACCGGGGGCGGGCGGCTCGATACAGGATCACCAGGAACGAGAGCACGATCGCGATCACGATCCCTTCGAGGATCCCGAGCGCAAGGATCCCGAGAAGGCAGGCGATCGCGATGCCCGCCTCGCTCCGATCGACCTGCGACAGACGCCCGATGGGCGCCAGGCTCAAGAGGTGCCACACGGCCACGATCACGATCGCGCCGAGCGTCGCCTCGGGCAGGGTGCTGAACAACGGCGTGAGCGCGATCGCGGTTATGACGATCAAGACGGCGGTCACGATCCCCGACATCTGACTGCGCGCGCCGGCGCCCTCGTTGACCGAGGAACGCGAGAGGCTTCCGTCGACCGCAAATGACTGGGCGAAGCCTGCGCCGAGGTTCGCCGTACCGAGCGCGATCATCTCGCGGTCGGGGTCGACGGTCTCATCCTTGTGGCGGCCGGTGATCGAGCGAACGATCGCAATCGTCTCGGCGTAGGCGACGAAGGCCACCGCCAGCGCCCCGAGCGCCAGTTCTGCGACCTCGCTCACGCCCACGTCCGGGGCGCCGATCGAGGGAAGCCCCGCCGGGATGTCGCCAACCACAGCGACCCCTTCGTCCTCGAGGCCGAGCAGGGCGGAGATCGCGATGAAGGCAACGAGCGCTACCAGCGATGCCGGGACCCTCGCCGCGAACCGCTCCAGGAGGACGATGAGCGCGACCGAGGCCGCTCCGATGACCAGGGTGAGCCCGTCGGCGTCGGGCAGATGGCGGATCAGCGAGCCAAGGTCCTCGAAGAAGTTGTCTCCCTCGGTCTCGACGCCGAAGAGCTTCGGCAGCTGGCCGACGATGATGATCGCCGCCGCGCCGATCGTGAAGCCCTTGATGACCGGACGTCCGAGCAGCTCGGAGATGAAGCCCAGCCGAGCCAATCCACCGATGACGAGAAATGCGCCCACCATGATCGCCAGCGCCGCCGAGAGGGCGGCGACATCTTCATTCGCGCCCGCGACCCCGGCCACCGTCGTGAACGACAGCACGGCGATCGTCGAGCTGGGCCCGACAGAGAGACGCTTGCTCGTTGCGAAGATGCCGAAAAGCAGCATCGAGGCCATGGCGGCGTACAAGCCGGCCTCAGGCGGGACGCCGGCCAGGTCC
>JAOTZF010000188.1 GCA_029861485.1 Thermoleophilia bacterium
GGAGTGCGGCTCGACCTCGTCGATTGGCGAATGTGAAGGCCGAGATCCCCGAGAAAATCGGTGTTCTCGCCGATTCGGTCCACGAGGTTTGTTCGCGTCGGGCAACAAACCTTTGCGCCCACCTCATAAGACCGATACCCGGGGGCATGGTTCCCGCAATCCGACGCTGTTGTAATCCTGGCGGTCAAGACATCGGAGCGCGAGCGGCCCCTCCCCCTCGCGCGTATCCCGCATACGAATTACGCGAGGAGACCGTAGTGCCACACGCAGCATCAGCCCCAGTCCCCACGCCAGTGCGACTGCTCGCCGTCGGGGTTGCACTGCTCATCTCGATCGTCGCCACACTCTTGCTCGCCGACCCCGCCCGGGCCGCGACGCAAGCGGCCGACGTCGACTTCATCAGCGTCGACCCAGGTACAGAACCGGGTCACGGCGTCTACAACTTCAACATCGCCTACCCGGGCGCTGAGGTGCCCCCGTTCACCCGAGGTTCCATTCAGGGACACTGCGTGGAGCTGAGCCAGAGCGCCGGCGACGGCCCCTCGACGCTCGCATCCGGGCCCGACATGGCATTCCCGGGTCCTGACGGCACCACGCTGGCCGCCGCAGACGAGGACCGCCTCCTCTGGATCCTGCTCTCGTCCCGCGCCACGCAGGTGCAGCCAAGCGCGGGTCTCACCGCGGCTCAAGAGGGCGCCGCTCACCAGACCGCCATCTGGAGCATCACCGCCACGGGCGACCCGGGAGTCTTCCCGGCCGACGCCGCCGCTGCGGCGCGCGGCACAGCGCTCGCGACGGCCTCCAGCGCCGGCATCGGCGTCGCCGGCCAGGCGGCAACCTTCACGGCCGTGGGCCAGGAGACCTGCGGCGGCACCGCCCGCCAGGTGACGGTCTCGGGCGCGCCCTTCACGAGCGCGACGCTGACCATCGTGTCCGGCAGCGGCGCCTTCAGCAACGGCTCGGGCTCCATCGCCGTAGACCTCGGCGCGAGCGGCTCCGCCACTCTGCCGGTCACGGGCGCGGCCGGCACGGTCGCCATCGAGGCTCTCGTGCAGACCGCCGAGCTGGTCCAGGTCCAGAAGGTCAACAGCAGCCCTGCCGGTCAGGACTTCGCGTTTGCCCGCGTCACGCCGGCGACGATCCGCCTGGAGCTGACGTTCCGCAGGTGCACGAAGACCACCGAGACCTCAACCACCACCGAGACCCCGAAGCGCACCACCCGGCGCGCGAACCTCAGGGTCTCCAAGGCGGGGCCCCGTCGCGTACGTGCCGGCGGCACGGCCAACTACGTGATCCGTATCCGGAACACGAGCAAGACCACGGCTCGGAACCTGATCATCAACGATCAGCTTCCCCGCGGCCTGGTCCTCGCCCGTCGCCCGGCCAACTCGAAGCTGCGTGGCCGCACGGTCCAATGGCGGGTCAAGCGCCTCGCGCCGGGTCGCACGATCACGCGGCGCGTGCGGGTTCGCGTGCTGAACAGCGTCCAGGGCCGGCGGTGCAACCGCGCGACAGTAGTCGCCCGCAATGCCAACCGTCGTACCACGAAGCGCTGCACGAGGGTCATCGCGTTACCGCGGCGCCCGGTCCTGCCGGACGTCACGGGCTAGAGGCACGCAACCTGAGCCCGAGCACGGCCCGGGCTCAGGTTGCCGCTATCCGCTGGGCCGCACGTCGTCCGCTCTCCAGCACGGCGTCAAGGCCTGGCTCGTCGGCGACGGCATCGCCACAGACCACGATGGCGGAGCCGGCGGGGTTCGCGTCGACGAACGGGACCCGCGAGGTCGGCACCGAATAGCGCCAGCGCTTCACCTGGCTCCATGCGGGGTCGCTCGCTGCCTGCCCCAGCGCCTCGACCAGCCGGGGCCTCACGACCTCGGCGATTTCCGCATCGGTGGCATCGAACAGCTCGGCGCTCAGCGTTGCGTTGAGGTGCGCGGTCACCGGTACTCGGCCTCCGGGAGCAGGTCGCCCTTTCGCGCTCTCGACGCCCAACCAGGAGAGCGCTCCGTCGCCCAGACCCCGGACTCCGAACCACGGGGGGTGGGCCGGCAGCACCAGGCCGGCGATGTAGATGACCGCGGGCTCGTAGGCGATCGCGCCCAGCATTCCCGCGCGAGCGCGCTCCGAGTCGAGCGTCGCGAGCAGGTCGGCGGCCTGAGGAGCCGGAGCGGAGATTACGACCCCGTCGAACGCACCCTGCCCATTGCCCTGCTCATCCCCGAGCTCGATGGCATCACCCGAGGCGCGCATCACGCTGACCCGCACCAGGCGTCGAACGTCGAGCCCCTCGGCGAGCTGCTTCGGCAGCCGGGTGAGCCCGCCCGGATATGCCAGCGGCCGAGGGCCGCTCGAGGGTGCCCCGGAGCTGTCGCCGACCGGCAGTGAGATCTCGAGCGGAGCTTCGTCCAGTCCGGCGGCGAGCTCGGCGAGCGGGCCCGAGGACCACAGCGCGGGTACCCCGTGATCGATCACGGTCGAATCGACGCGCCGAGTGGCGATCCTTCCGCCAAGGCCCCGGCTCTTCTCGAAGATCGTGACCTCGAGGCCAGATGCGACGAGATCGCGCGCTGCCACGAGACCCGAGAGGCCCGCGCCGATCACGCCTACTCGCATGGCCTCAGGTGGTGTTGCCGCGAAGCACCGAGTCCGACGAGTGCCCAGGGTCACCGTCGAGCGGCTCGCGAGAGACATCGAGCAGCTGGAAGTCGCTCACCGGAATGGACAGCGGCACCTGCACCGAGCCGGCTCCGTCGTCATCCACCTTGAAGGTGCCCAGGGAGACGAGCTCCGCCGGCGGTGTGAGCAGCCACAGCTCGTACACATCGCTCTCGGAGTTCGGCTCGAGCGCGGAGACATCGAGGCGCAGCGAGCTGCGGTCGGCGCTCACCTGAGCGGTGCCCGTGAAGGGCTCCCCATCGAGGGAGCTCAGCACGATCTGCTGACCGCCGTCGAACCCGTCGCCCCCGGAGTCGCTCAGCGTGGTCCCGATGAACGCCCCGGCGGCGGCGAGCGCTAGCGCTGCGGCGGCGGCGACCGGGACGGGCAGGGAAACACTCCCGAGCAGCCGCTCGAATATGCCTGGCGAGCCATCGGGTCGCAGATCACGATCCGGATGGCGTAAAGGGGGAGGATCGGGAACCTCCCACAGCTCGCCGGGTAGCGACTGCAGCTCGGCCACGACGGGCCGCAGGCGCTCGAGCTCCGAGCGGAAGCCAACGTCCTCGCGCATGAGCCTCTCGGCCTGGATGAGTTGCGCCTCGGAGAGCTCTCCGAGCAGGTAGTCCAGCGGATCGATTTCGGGGCTCACTGGTCCTCTTCCAGCAGCTCTCGGAGCCGGCGAAGGCCCGACACCATTTGCATCTTGACCGTTCCCAGCGGTATCCCCGTCGCCTCCGCGATCTGACTCTGGCTCATGTCGGAGTAGAAGCGCATTCTGAGGAGCGCCCGCTCTCTCTCGGGTAGCTTCGACAGGAGGTGGCCGGTCATCCACCGGTCGACCGCCTCAGGTCCGGCATCTTCGGCCGCAGCGTCGACGATCTCTGGGCCTGAGTGGAGATCGCGGGGCTCAGGAACGCGCTTGCGCAGCGTGTCGATGGCCCGGCTGCGCGCGATCGTCATGATCCACGCGCCGAGCGAGCCGCGAGAGGGGTCATAGCTCTCTGCACGCGTCCAGACCTCGGTGAAGACCTCCTGCTGAACGTCCTCCGCGGTGGATCGGTCTCTGAGGGTGGCCAGGAGGTAGCCGAACGTGGTCCTGCTGAACTCCTCGTAGACGGCCTCGAGCGCGCCATGGCGGCGCTCTCGGAGATTCTGACCGAGCAGTGACGCGGTGCTCA
>JAOTZF010000013.1 GCA_029861485.1 Thermoleophilia bacterium
CGCATTGACACCTCGTTCTCGCTTGGCGACCGCGGGAGGGTACCAACGGTCAATCCGGGCTGGGCACGCCGCGCAGATGCCGGATAATCGCCAGATCCTCCCCGGCCTCGGGGCCCAGTGCAGCGCGCCGCCCGGACGTGAAGGAAGATCAACCTCCATGTGCCCCCGCGCCCCCGACACGGAGCCACGGCGCCCGCCGCGAATCGCGGTGGTCGTCGTGCCGGGAGTCGGGGACGATGGCCGTGGCGACACCGTCGACACGCTCGCGAACTCGCTCGTGAGCCGCGGCTACTTCGACTGGGCGATCCACGACGAGGTCGTCGTCTCATCTCAAGCGAGGAGCAAACGGCCCGCGGGAGCACACCGCACCGGACGAGAAGCGTACGTGCGGCCGCCTGATGACCGCTACTCAGCGCCGCGGCGCAGGCTCGGGACCGGCACCGGACGGCGGCCGCCAGCGGCGGCGACCCAACCGGAAGACCGGGAGCGGGTTTCTGTCGATCTCTACGAGATGAACTGGTCGGACCTCTCCCGATTTCCATCTGGATTGGCGCGATTCGTGTTCGCCCTCTTCGGCCTGGTGCTTCAGCTCGGACGCGCCTCGCTGGAGGCCCTTCGCGGCCTCGACGAAGACGGGGGCGACGATAACGCACAGGACGAGGGGAGCGTGAAGGGTGGCGAGGGGAGACAGCGGGGCGCGACCATTGCCGCGGTAAGGGAGGGGCGAACCCCGCTTCGGGCCCTCGACTCGTCACGGACGACCACTCGCTGGCTGTCGCTCTGGATGGCGATCGTGATCGTGCCTACCACCGTGTTGGTGGCATTGCTCGGGGTGGCCCTGTGGCTCGTAACGGTCACGTCGTCGTTGGTGGTCGAGGTCGGAGGGCTGATTCTGCTCGCCGCGTTTTCCGCCGGGCTCACGGTTGCGATCGGACGAGGCATGCAGCAGAGCGGGCTCGGCCCCGGGCCTCGCTATGTCGAGAACGACCAAGCGTCCGATCCCCAACCGGCGAGCAGGGCGAAGCGACTCGCACACCGCGTGTTCAGGCAGATCACGGACTCCGGTCCGATCCTGTGGGTCGCCCTCGTCGTGCTGACTGGCCTCATCGCCGCCGCCATCTACGGCAATCCGGGTGGCTCCGCGTCGCTTGAAGTGGGTCTCGCGAACACCTTGCTCGGCGCCATGGCCGGCCCCCTAAGAGTCGTCTGGCTGATCGGCGTAACACTGTCGCTGCTCGCCCTGATCACCCTCGCGGCACTGCTGGCATCCGACAGAAAGGAGCGTGACAAGGAGCCACGCGGCATACGGTGGCGCGCGGCGAGCGTCGGGGTTCTGTCGGTCACCGTGGGACCATTCGTGCTTGCTCTCGTGTCAACCGCGCTGCTCACCGTGGCGGGCTCGGTAGGACTGAGCGCGCTCGGGAGTGGTAACTGGGGGGAGAGCACGGTGGACCTCAGGTGTCTTGATGGCTCCAACGACTGGACCCCGAGCCACTGCCTGGAGGACTCCGAGCGAGATGCCCTCAGGGAGCAGATCGCGACGGCCGACAAGGCAGAGGCAGACAGCGACGCGCTAAGTGAGCAGATTGCGGCTGACGGGGAGGCCGAGCCGACAGACCAGGAGCTGGAGAAACTCTCCGATGAGGTGCAGCGCGAGGAGAACGCGGCGGCTACTGCCGACACGATCATCGAGGAGGCGGGAGCCGGACCTGATGCATGGCTGCGTGGACTGGCGAGCGATGTCTTCGCGCCGGTCGTCATCGCCGGCCTGAGCCTTATCAGCATGCTTGCGCTGGCCCTGGCCGCGACCGTCTTCCATGGTTTCAAGGCGCTCAGCCAGAGCACCAGCGGCTCATACGATCCGCGACACCTTCCGGTGAAGGCGTTCGGCGCGGTGGCGTACTTCCCGATGCTGGCATTGAGCAAGCTCGGACTGCTGTCGACAGCAATCGCCAGGGCCCGCGAGGGCGCTGCGTTGAGTGGCCTGCTGCGCCGGCTCGACTCGCTGGGATCGCTACTGCTGATCTCGCTCACGGTGCTCGCGGCCAGCGTGGGGACCTTCTGGATCTGGGTGTTCGCTGGATCCTTCTTCGGCTTGGACGAGCAGCTCGCTCGGTTCAGTGCAGGCATTTCACTGGGCGTCGCTGCAGCGCTGATCGCAGTCCGATTGCTGCCGATCAACCTCCTCGAGGTTCTGCGGTCCGGCCTCGACATCGGCTATGACATCGTGACGTACGTGCGCGAAGGCGAAACGGCCGCACGGTTTGCCGTGGTCAACCGCTATCGCGCGCTGCTCTCGCAAATCGTCCAGATCGAGCACGACGATGGCGACACCGGATATGACGGCCTGATCTTCGTGGCGCACAGCCAGGGCACCGTGTACACGGCGGCGACCCTGTTCGGCGACGAGGAGCGCTGGCCCAAGATATTCACTCTCGAGGAGTCGCGGGAGGAACGAGCCCAGGCGAGGCTCGGCCAGCTCCAATCCGTGTCGATGCTGAGCTTCGGCTCCCCGATCCGGCAGCTCTACGACCGCTTCTTCGCGGGCCAATACGCGAACTGGTACCGCAGCGACATCCCCTTCTCAGAACCATCGCTCGCGCCCCTCAGCGACACCTGGCTCAATGTCTATCGCCCAGGCGACTATGTTGGTCGAGCAGTCAACCGCGACCCGAGTGGCGAGGACGCGAACCTTCCCGGATCCCAGACATGTACCAAGGCGTACGGTGAGGACCCTGGCCGGCCGGTGGAGCTTCGTGAGGCCTGCATCAACTCACCGGGGGCCCATACAGGCTACTGGGACACCCATTACATCGCCGCGTACGTCGACTACCTCATACAACGGGCCGCCGCGCCGAGTGAGAGGGTGCGCAACGACGTGATGTTTCCGGACCCGCTATCGGAGGATCGAGCGCTGAGCGTGGGCAGCGGGAGCCCATGAGCGCTCCGAGCTCGGGGCGGCCCAGACCTGGAGGGCATGCCCTCGACGCCCTCCGATGACAGCTTCGAGCCCAAGGACCACCATGAGCCCACTCCTCAACCCTACCGCCGCCGTGATCTGCGTCGCCATCGTCCTGGCCGGAGCGCCAGCGGCAAGAGCCAGCGCCGACGTAGGCAGCGGAACGGATCAGATCGCGGTGCGGGCGAGCGAAACGACAACCCGTGGCGAGGATCCCCCCCTCCCGACTTCAGTGACGCTCCGCCGCGGCACGAGGGCCTGGCGCACTGGGTTGGTTCTCGCCAAGAAGGCCTGGAGGCTCGACTTCACGACCACGACAGGCCGCCAGCTGACGATGGTCGCGAAGTCGCGCGACACCACCGGGCGGCGCGCGTTCGTCGCGGATATTCGTTGCGGGGGTGAGTTGATCGCCCGCGGGTTCGGTCGCCGCGGCAGGAGGGTGCGCCTCACGTTCAAGCGGCCGCCGAGCTCCTGTGTGCTCCGCTTCCGGAGCGGCAAGGAGAAGGTGAGGTACCGGGCGACGCTGGCCGTCAGCAATCGCTGACGGAGCACGTCAGTCCGGCAGCAGCACCAGCTTCTTGCCACCCGTGGCGAACCGGACCTGACGCTCCCACGCCTCGGGTAGCTCGCGCAGGGTCACGATCTCGAGCGGCAGGTCGATCTGACCTGCGGCCGCCATCAGGCAGATCTCGGAGTAGGCCGACGCGACGTCCTCCCAGCGCTCGCTGTAGATGGAGTATCCGCGCAGGTCGAGCCGCCCGCCCCGGAACGGGCCGGCCGGCATCTCGACAATGGGCCCCGAGGCGTTGCCGACCTGGATGATCCGCCCGTTGTGACGCAGGGCCCCAATGGCCGCGACGGCTGCCTGCCCCCACACCATGTCGATCACCACGTCCACGCCATCGGGGGCCGCGGCCGCGATCTCCTGCCGGAGATCTTCGGCCGTCAGGTCGACCGTTGCGTGGGCGCCGAGGCCCGCGAGAGCTCTCGCGTTGCGCCCCGCGGCGATGACGCGGTTGCCCGCGGATGCGGCCGCCTTCACGGCCACCTGACCCACCACACCGCTCGCCCCGAGGACCAGCACCTCGTCGGTGAGGGTCAGATCGGCTCGCTCGCGCACCGCCATCCATCCGGCTATTCCCGCGACGCCCAGCGCGACCGCGAGCTCGTCGCTCACACCACTGGGCACCGGCACCATGCGCTCCTCGGGCACCGCCGCGAGCTCGGCGAAACCTCCGGCCGTGCAGTGACACCAGACGCGGGTCCCGGCCGGATGCTCAACCGACTCGATGACCTCACCCACCAATTCGTTGCCGGGTATGAACGGCGGCGGGGGCACCGCACCGTAGAAGCGGCGCGAGGCGATCGCGATGTCCACCGGGTTCAGGCTCGTGGCGAGCATCCGGACGAGCGCCTCACCCGTCTGAGGCTCGGGCTCGGGCCCGTCGATGACGCTTGGGGCCTCGCCCCAATTCTCGATGCGCCCCTGGATCACGATGCAGCCGGCGCGCCGCCGGTGGCGATCGTGGACGGGTTGGCGCCAAAGCGAACGGCCGGCGGGTCACCGACCCACCCCGACTCGCTGGTGGTGTATGGACCTGTTCGCTCGCGCTCGCGCTCGTAGGTCGCGATGTCCTCCTCATGCTCCAACGTCAGGGAGATGTCATCCCAGCCGTTGAGCAGGCGGCTCCTGACAGCCCCTTCGATCTCGAAGCCATGCTCGGACCCGTCGGGGGTGACGACGACTCGGCGCTCGAGGTCAACGGTCGCCGTGGCCCCCGGCTGGGTGGTGGCGGTCGTGATGAGATCGCGCACGACCTGCTGGGCAAGCACGACCGGCAGCACGCCGATCTTGGTGCAGTTCGTACGGAAGATGTCTGCGAAACTCGGCGCGATGATAGCCCGGAAACCGAAGTCCTCCAGGGCCCACGGCGCATGCTCCCGTGAGCTTCCGCACCCGAAGTTCCTTCCGGAGACCAGAATCGGCGCTCCCGCGTACTGGGCGGCGTCAAGGAGGTAGTCGTCGGCATCCCGCCAGTCGTAGAAGAGGAATTCCCCGAAGCCGGTGCGCTCGATGCGCTTCAGGAACTGCTTGGGGATGATCTGATCGGTGTCGACGTCGTTGCGGTCGAGCGGGGCGACCACCCCGGTGACGGTCGTGAAGGCCTGCATGTGGTCTCCTCTCCTTCTACGTGCTGACCAGCTCGGCGGCGTCCAGCTCCCTGACGTCCACGAGATGCCCGGCGATCGCCGCCGCAGCCGCCATGGCCGGGCTCACCAAGTGGGTGCGGCCGCCCTTTCCCTGACGCCCCTCGAAGTTGCGGTTCGAGGTCGAGGCGCAGCGCTCCCCGGGCTGGAGGATGTCCGGATTCATCCCAAGGCACATGGAGCAGCCGGCATCACGCCACTCGAAGCCCGCGGACGTGAACAGGGCGTCGAGCCCCTCGGACTCCGCCTGGGCCTTCACCTGCATCGAGCCCGGCACCACCATCGCGCGTAGTCCATCGAAGACCTTGCGCCCCCTCACGATCTCGGCTGCCACCCGGAGGTCCTCGATGCGACCGTTTGTACACGAGCCGAGAAAGACGGTGTCGATGGCCACGTCCTGCAGCGCCTCGCCTCCCTGCAGTCCCATGTAGTCGAGGGCGCGGCGAACCGAGTCGGCCTCGACCGGGTCGTCAAAGTCGCCCGGCGCGGGCACCCTCCCGGTGATCGGCGCGACCATCCCCGGGTGGGTGCCCCACGTCACCTGCGGGGCCAGCGTCGCGGCGTCGACCATCTCCTCACGATCGAAGCTCGCGCCCTCGTCGGTCGGCAGCTCCCGCCATTGGGCGACGGCCTCGTCGAATGGTCGAGGGGCGCCGGGGCGCCCCTCGACGTAGGCGACGGTGGTCTCGTCCGGCGCGATCATTCCCGCCCGGGCGCCCCATTCGATCGACATGTTGCACACCGTCATGCGCCCTTCCATCGAGAGATCGCGGATCGCGGATCCGGCGTACTCGACGACGTGCCCGACGGCGCCCGACACCCCGAACTGACCGATGGTCCCCAGGATCACATCCTTGGCGCTGATGCCCCGACCGGGCTCGCCATCGATGCTCACCCGCATCGTCCTTGGCTCGGCCTGGGGCAGGGTCTGCGTGGCGAGGACGTGCTCTACCTCGCTTGTACCGATGCCGAAGGCGAGGGCACCAAAAGCGCCGTGGGTTGAGGTGTGGCTGTCACCGCACACGATCGTCATGCCCGGTTGGGTCATGCCCAGCTCGGGTCCGATCACGTGAACGATCCCCTGGAAGGGGCTCGTCAGCGAGAAGACCGGGATCCCGAACTCTGCACAGTTGCGCTCGAGCGCTTCCACCTGCGCCCTGCTGAGTGGGTCCTCGATACCTGCCTCGCGGCCGATGGTGGGGACATTGTGGTCGGCGGTCGCCAGCGTGCGGTCCGGGCGCCGCACACCCCGTCCCGCAAGCCGCAGACCCTCGAACGCCTGGGGCGAGGTGACCTCGTGTACGAGGTGGAGATCGATGAACAGCAGCGCCGGTCCACGGTCGTCCGCAGGACGCACCTGGTGAGCGTCCCATACCTTCCTGAATAACGTCTTCGCCATCAGATTCCTTCCGCCGCCAGGCGCTCATCCTCTTCCTGTCGCCGCGCGGCTACCGCCCTCAGGTAGGCGATCGCGCTCGCCTCCAACACGTCCGGCGACACGCCGATTCCCGTCTGGCGCCCTCCGTCGATGTCGCATACGACGCGGGCCTCGCCGAGCGCATCCTTGCCGCTGGTCACGGCGTGCACCGAGTACTCCAACAGACGCCCGCTCGAGCCGAGCGCTTCGTCGATGGCGCCCATGATCGCGTCGACCGGACCGTCTCCCGTGCCCTGGGCCCGCGCCACCTCGCCATCGGGCATGGTGATCGCCACGGTCGCCGAGGGCACCTCGCCCGCGCCGCCGGAGAAGGTCACGTCTGAGAGCCGCGGCGCGTCCTCCGACTCCATGCGGACCTCGTCGCTCATCAGCGCTTCGAGGTCAAGGGCCGACAGCTCGCCCTTGCGGTCGGCGACGTCCTTGAAGCGCACGAAGACGTGATTCAACTGCTCGCCATCGAGGTCGTAGCCCAGTTCCGCCAGCGCATTTCGCAGAGCGTGACGCCCTGAGTGTTTACCCAGCACGATCTCGCTTTTCGCGAGGCCGACGCTCGTCGCATCCATGATCTCGTAGGTGAGTGGATTCGCGAGCACGCCATGCTGATGGATGCCGGCCTCGTGGGCGAAGGCATTGCGCCCTACGACCGCCTTGTTGGGCTGGACCACGTATCCGGTCATGCGGCTTACGAGTCGGCTTGCGCGGGTGATCTCTTCTGTGTTGATGCCCGACCACAGGCCGCCAAGATCCTCGGCGCGGGTACGTAGGATCATCGCCATCTCCTCAAGACTGGCGTTGCCGGCACGCTCGCCGATGCCGTTGACACAGCACTCGACCTGGCGCGCGCCGACGTGCATTCCCGCGAGGGAGTTGGCCACGGCGAGGCCGAGATCGTTGTGGCAGTGCACCGAGAGTGTCACGTCGCCGAGAGTCGGGCAGCGCTCGTAGAGTTCGGTGAGTAAGCTCTGGAACTCGTCCGGCATGGTGTAGCCAACCGTGTCGGGGATGTTGATGGTGGTCGCGCCCTCAGCGATCGCTGCGCCCACGACCTCCGCGACATACGAGCGGTCAGACCGGGTTGCGTCCTCGCAGCTGAACTCGACGTCCTCCACAATCGAGCGCGCGAGCTTCACGGCGTCGATGGCGCGCGCCATCACCTGGGCGCGATCCATCTTGAGCTTGTGCTTGAGGTGGATGTCGCTCGTCGCGATGAAGGTATGAATCCGGGGGCGCTCGGCGTGCTGCACGGCCTCCCCGGCCACGGTGACGTCCTTCTCGTTCGCTCGCGCCAACGCTGCGACCGTTACGCCCTCGACTTCCCTGGAGATCGCACTGACACCCTCGAAGTCTCCTGGCGAGGTGATGGGGAAGCCGGCCTCGACGACGTCGACCCCGAGTCGGGCGAGTTGGTGCGCAATCTCGACCTTCTCGCGCAGGTTCAGGTGTATTCCCGGCGACTGCTCGCCGTCGCGCAGGGTGGTATCGAAGAACTTGACCCGTTTCGCCGGGTCGCGATCGTGTCTCTGGTCGGCTGTCACGGCATGCTCCTGCCTACTCGTCTCTTCGAGGTCCGATGCCCATCGCCTGGGCGTTGGATGTCGCTCAAGTCCCCCTACCGGGGGAGGAGCAGGCCAAGAAGCGCACGACGGCCGAGGCGCGCGACGAAATCGATCTGCGTGGCCGTCGAGGTCATTGCGCCTCAGAATACAGAGGACGATCCGACCGACTCAAGCCGCGCCGCGATACCGGTTCGCGACCGTGCGCCTCCCTGATCGTTCCCTGATCGACCCGGCCGGTCTGACGGCGTCCCCTCCGATGCCTCGACGGGAGCCGGTCGGCAAGTCCATGAGGCTTCCCTGCACAGAGCGCTCGGCCAGGAGTGATCCCCCTCCTGCGCCTAGGTGAGTTACGGGGTTCGGTTACTACCTTTTCCTCGATCCGGTATTGCCCATGACCCTTCGCCGTGCCTCCAGGTCGATCTTTCGCCGCGCGCCCCTGCTCGCCGTGCTCGTCGTGTTGGCGGTCGGCGGCCTGATCGCGGGCGCCACCGACTCGCTTCACACGGCGGCGAACGCCGAGCGTGAGGTCAACCGCCAGCGCGAGATCCAGCAGACGCTCGGCTCGTTCGAATCGCAGGCGTGGGCGGCCGAGAGCATCAGCATCCGGGCCTACGCAGAGGGCGGCGCGCTGCCCGCCTCGGCTCTGATCAGCTTCCTCTCGCTGGCGACCGAAATCGAGGCATTCTTCACCACGGAGCTCGCGTCGAGTGATCCCCCTATTCACTCGCTGGCGCGGCAGAACCTGGATAACATCGAGGAAAGCCGCGAGGCGGTCGTGCGCCTGCGCGGCAGCTCGCCGAGCTCCTACAGCGAGCTGCTTCGCGGCAACCTCGACATCTCGACGCGCTTCTTCGGCGGCTTGAACGACCGCGCAGAGGTCAGCCAAGAGCGGGTGGAGGCGCTGCTCGCCGCACGGGGACGGGCCCAGACCAACGCGCTGATTTTTGGATCCGCGGCGCTCGTCCTGCTGTCGGCTCTGGCCGGCGTTAGCCTGATGCGCCTCATCCAGGTGCGTCGCCGACGCCTGGCGCGCCTGACCACGCTTGCCGAGACCGATCCCCTGACCGGGCTCTCCAACCGGCGTGGCCTCGACAGAAACCTGAGCACCGCCTGGAAGGGCGCGCAGGCGGAGCGGCCGTTCACGGTCATGCTGCTGGACCTCGACGACTTCAAGGACGTCAACGACGCCTTCGGGCACCATGCGGGCGACGCCGTCCTGTCGGAGGCCGGCAAGAGGGTCATCTCTGCCCTCGAGGAGGACGAATGCGCCGGGCGATTCGGCGGAGACGAGTTCTTGGTCGTCCTGCCGGCCGAGGACGGTGTGGCCAGAGCGCGCGCCGAGCAGATCCTCGAGGACATCTCAGCCGAGCCGTTCGATACCGTCGGGACGATCACGGCATCGGCCGGCATCGCCTCGTACGAGTCCGGCGACAGCATCGAGGACGTCGTCGGCCGCGCCGACGTTGCCCTGTATCGGGCAAAGGAACGCCGGCAGCCCCATGCTGCCCAGATGCCCGAGGTGATGACCGTTCAAGTGCGCCACGGGCGCGAGAATCTCCGCGCCCTCGGTCGCATCGCGGCCCGGGTCGACGCTCAAGACCCTGGTGGTGCAGGTCACTCCGAGCGGGTGGCGAGCCACGTTCGGCGCCTCGCCATCGCACGCGGCTGGGAGTGGACAGACGCCGAGCGGCTCGCAGAGGCCGCGCTCATTCACGATCTCGGCAAGGTCGCCGTCCCGGAGTCGCTGATCCTCAAGCCCGGGCGGCTCACGCCATACGAGGAAGACCGGATGCGGCAGCACCCGGCCATCGGCGCCCGGCTCGCGGCCGATGCGCTCGACGAGGAGCAGCTGTTATGGATGCTCCACCACCACGAATGGTGGTCGGGCGACGGCTACCCGTACGGCCTCGTCAAGGACGACATTCCCGAGGGCGCCCGACTGCTGGCGATCGCCGACGCGTGGGACGCCATGCGGTGCGAGCGGGCCTACGCCGCCGCGCTTGGAGCCGCTGAGGCCCTCGAGGAATGCCGGCGCGCCAGCGGAACCCAGCTCTGGCCGGTGGGAGTCCACCTGCTGGAGATCATGGTGCGTACGGACGAACTCGCCGCCGACGCGGTGCCGCGGGGGGATCTCTCCATCGAGGTGGGTACGCCCTAGTCCGCGTCGAGCGAGGCGAACCAGACCCGGTCGAAGCCATCGATCGCGGCGATCTGGTCGGCCACCTCGTCGGGTACGGCAGAGTCCACCGTAACCGCCATCACCGCGTGACCGGCCTGCTTGCTGCGCGAGACGGCCATCGAGGCGATGTTGATGTTGGCCGCGCCGAGGATCGAACCGACCCGGCCGATCATCCCCGGCACGTCGAGGTAGCGGAAGAGCCCGACGTATCGCGCGAGCTCGATCTCGATTTCCTGCCCAAACGCCTCCACGAGGCGCGGTCGGGATGTCGTGCCCACCGTCGTGCCGGCGAGGCTCACCTCGCCGGCGCTCAGCTCCAGGCGGTTCGTGTAGTCGCGGGCCTTCGACGAGCTCATCTCGGTCCACTCGATGCCCCGCGCCTCCGCGAGCGCGGGAGCGTTGACGATGTTGACCGGCTCATCGCAATGACCGTGGAGGAGCCCCGCGAGCACGGCGTTGGTCAATAGCCGGGTGTCGCTCCCGGCGAGCCCGCCTTCGTAGCTGATGGCAAGTGACGAGGGAGCCCCATCGCCCACCCGTGCCAACAGCTGACCCATCTGCCGGGCGAGGGGCAAGAACGGGCCCAGCACCTCGAGCGCCTCGCCGCTGACGGCGGGGATGTTGACCGCCCCGGTGACGACCCCGCCCGTGAGCGCCGCCGCGACCTGCTCGGCCACGACTACGCCAGCCCTGTCCTGGGCCTCCTCGGTTGACGCACCGAGGTGCGGGGTCACGACGACCCCCGGTAGGCCGAACAGCGGGCTCTCGGTCGTCGGCTCCTCGGGGAAGACGTCCACCGCGGCGCCGGCGATCTCTCCGGCCTTCAGGGCATCGACCAGTGCAGCTTGGTCGACGACGTCCCCGCGTGCGGCGTTGATGAGCCTGGCGGTGGGCTTCATCGCCGCGAAGGCCTCGGCTCCCACGAATCCGCGCGTCTCCGCCGTCGAGGCCAGATGCAGCGAAACGAAGTCGGACGCCTCGTACACGCCCTCCGGCGCCGCGGCACGCTCCACCCCGAGCTCCCGGAAGCGGGCGTCGCCGGCAAACGGGTCGAACGCGATCACGTTCATCCCGAGCCCTTTCGCCCGCTCGGCGACCAGCTGGCCGATGCGCCCGAAGCCCAGGATCCCGAGCGTCTTACCTGTGACCTCGATGCCGCCATACTTCTTGCGATCCCAGCGACCCGCCAGCAGCGCTCCATGCGCCTGGGGAATGTTCCGGGCCTGCGAGAGGAGCAAGGCCACTGCGTGCTCTGCGGCAGAGAGTGAGTTCGACCCGGGCGCGTTGCACACGATGATGCCGCGGCGCGTCGCCTCGTCGACGTCGATGTTGTCGACGCCCGTTCCCGCGCGCCCGATCACCCTGAGACGGGTGGCCGCGTCGAGCAGCTCTCCGCGAACCTCGGTGGCACTGCGCACGATGATGGCGTCGTACTCGCCAATCTTCTGCAGCAGCTCGTCCACGCTCCAGTCGAGTCCGAGATCGACATCGAAGCGCTCGCGCAGCAGCGCCACACCAGCCTCGGAAATCGGCTCGCAGATAAGGACCCGCGCGCCGGGAGCGACGGTCGTCATGGGCCCTCTGGGCCCAGGCTCGCTGTCCGGTCGGTCGCGGGTCTCGTACTCAGGGCAAGTCCTCGAGCGTCGTGGGTCGCGTGAGTCGTAGGCTCAACCGCAGGCGGAAGGCCCCGCTGCATGGTCCGTGGCGGCCATCTCCGGACCGGCATGGCGCCACGTGCTGTAGCTAGCGCGACTCTACCAACGCGCCTCACTGCGGGACGGGTGTCAAAGCCCCTGGGGGTGGGAGCTACTGAGACGTGCTCGGAATCCGCCGCGTGCGGCGGCCGTCCCGCAGCTGTCTGCTCTTCGCCGATGGCACGGCGCGGGCGGCGATTGGAGTGAATCGAAGGCTCTCCAGGATGCCCGTGACCTGGCGGCGTGTGTCCTCGCTCGCGGACTTGCCGATGGCCACCTGCAGATAGAAGGATCGGCCCTCGTCCCGGAACGGGGTCCACCACGATTGAATGCCTCCGTTCTCCGAGCACGCCGCCCCGACATCGGCGTCGCGCGCCTCGAGCTCGAAGTCATCGGGCCGTCTCGGGAAGATCTCGGCGCCCGGCGGTGCATCGGAGGGGAGCTCTCGCTCTTGCACGCTGATGAAGGCGTCGAGCTCGGTCATGTCATCGAGCGCATTGCCCGCCATCTGGGCGCATTGCTCAGAGCCCGGGCGCAGACCATGGGTGCCGAGACTGAGCAGCTCGCGCGGTTCCGTGAGGTTTGGCGTCAGCGTGGTCGTCGAGCGGTTCCAGTCCTCCGGATACAGCACCGCGAGACCCTGATCGGGATCCTCGTGCCGCAGCCAGCCACCCTCATCCGCGGCGGCGTCGCCACCGCATCCTGCCACCGCGAGCGTGCTCGCGGCCATAGCCAGCGCGGCCACTGCCGTTAGTGAGTGTCGGTGAGCGTTCTGCACGATCAGGGAGCGGCGAGGGTATCTGAGTACCCCGCGCGGGCGCTCCTAGTCAGTCGGGTGGTCCCCATGTGACATCCGTACTCAGCAGATCCCCCTGTTGGGACCCACGCCGATTGCGAACCCGGATGATGAATCAACGCTAGCTGGGTGGTCAAGCTGGCCGAAATCTGTCCGTTCTCCGGCGTCGTCGACGACTCGCTGAGCTGGACGCCGTCGCCCGGCTCGAGCTGGAGGCGGTTCGCCACCGCGACCCGAGCCTGCCGCCGCCACCTCACATCGAGCTCGTGTCCGAGCTCGCCACGCCCCGGAAGCGGATGAGCACTCAGCGCCCGGTCGCATGGGACGCCGAAGGTGTCGCGCTCGGCTTCTCGGAGCTCGACCGCTCGTTGTATCGAGGTGATCGGCAGCCCGCCGAATGCGATCTGTACGTACGCCCCCAGGCCCGGCGCAGGGGGCTTGGCAGCTCCCTGGCAGCGCGGATGCTTCAAGCGGCCGAGGCGGCGACTCAGGAGGTCGTCAGAGGAACCACGTATTGCGACGGCGGCGCGGCGTTCTGCGAACGCCTCGGCGCTACCTGCGCGCTCGAGACCGCTCGGCTTCGTCTCCGGCCAGCAGATGCGACGGCGCAAGTTCTCGACGACTGGCAGGACGGCCCCGAGGGGTGCTCATCTCGTGGAGCGGCCGCTGCCCGGACCGGCTCCTCGAATCCTTCGCCCGAGCGTACGAGGCAGAGAAGCACTGGCCGCTCGCGGACGAGGTTGCCCACCGCCGCGCCATCAGCCCTCAGCGCGTCCGAGACATCGAGGCCGAGGCCGACGCACGCAGGCGCACTCTGCACACGGTGGCGGCGGTCCACCGGTCCACCGGAGACGTCGTGGTTTCACGGATCTCCAGATCAGCGCATTCCGGCCGCGCGTCGCCTACCAGGGCTTGACCGCGGTACGGCCCGCGCCCCGCCGGCGAGGGATCGCGGTGGGTCCCGGCGACCATGACCCGGGCGCTGCTCGCCGAGTGGTGCGACGTCGAGGTCGCATGCGCTCAGGCGGCGGAGCGGAACGCCCCCATGAGCGCGAGCGACGAGGCCCTCGGATTCACGGTCGTGCAGCGGGGCCGTCGGTATCATGGAGACGTCGGCCTGCTCAGAACCCGGCTCAATCTGGGCTCCGCAATGTGAGGCCGCGTTGCCGGCGTCCTGGCTTCTTGATAGCCCTTTCGCCCGATGGCTGCTCCGCGATCTCCGATTCAGCACGGATTCTCACCGCTCGCAGCCTTTGCGCTCGTCTGCCTCGGGGGTGCACTCGGGTTTGCCACGGCGCACACCGTGAGCGACCTCTTCGGTACCGGTGCCAGCCAGGGCCCTCCCCTCCTG